>JBMYXJ010000104.1:0-7868 GCA_049608285.1 Mycobacterium sp.
GCTGATCCGCAAGCTTCTCAGCGGAGTTGTCGGGCTGATCCGCAAGCTTCTCAGCGGAGTTGTCGGGCTGATCCGCAAGCTTCTCAGCGGAGTTGTCGGGCTGATCCGCAAGCTTCTCAGCCACGGGGGATCTCCTTCCATGGCATTCCGGCGTCGGCGCGTAGGTCGCCGGGCAGCCCGAGTACCCGTTCGGCGAGGATGTTGCGCATCACTTCGGATGTGCCGCCCTCGATGGTGTTAGCCCTGCTGCGCAGGAATCTCTGCTGGATCGGGCCGCGCCAATCCTCCGCTTCGCGGTCTGGCCCTTGGCCCGGCATCTTGTAGGCGTCGTACAGTAGCCCCTCCGGGCCGAGGAGGTCCATGCAGAACTCATAGATGTGCTGGTTGAGTTCGGCGCCGACGAGCTTGCCGATTGAACCTTCTGGGCCTGGACCGCCGACGGTCGCCATTGACCGGGACCGTTCTGCGGTCAGGCGTTGCGCCTCGGCGCGCAGCCACAGGATCGTGAGGCGGTCCCGCAGGACAGGTGTGTGCAGGTCTGGGCGTGAGGCCCACAGTGCTACCGCGTCGCCGATCGTGCCGGCGCCGCGCCTACTGCCGCTGCCGCCGAGCGCGCTTCGTTCGTTCATCAACGTCGTCATGGCCACGCGCCAACCTTCGCCGACCGCGCCCAGCCGGGAGCTGTCGGGAATTCGTGCATCGGTGATGTAGACCTCGTTGAACTCGGCGTGTCCGGTCAACTGTCGGAGCGGACGGGTCTGGACGCCGTCGGCGTGCATATCGAGAATGAAGTAGGTCAGCCCCCGATGTTTGGGCACGTTGGGGTCGGTACGGGCGAGCAGCAGACCCCACCGTGCGCGGTGGGCCAGGCTTGTCCACACCTTTTGCCCATTGATGATCCAGTTGTCGCCGTCGCTGACTGCTGAGGTCGCCAGGCCCGCGACATCAGAACCGGCGCCCGGTTCGGAGAACAATTGACACCAAATGTCCTCGGTGGTTGCCAGCGGGCGTAATAGAGACCTTCGGATGTCGTCGGTCTGGGCGTGCTCCCGCAACGTCGGGGCGGCCATGCCGTAGCCGATCGGGTTCAGCGCCAATGGCACGGGCCCGCCTGCTTCTTGAAGGATGCGATCGGCGACGACTTGCAGTCCGCGGGAAACGCCGAGGCCTCCGAGTCCCTCGGGAAAGTGCACCCAGGACAATCCCGCGTCGAAGCAGGCCCCGAGATACTGGGGAATCGGCACCGAGCGCGGGTTGTGTTCGTTCACCACCCGGTGGGCGGCCTTGGTCACTCGGTCGGTATCGCCAACAGCGCTCATGTGGCCACAGTAGAGCGTGGCGGGTCAACTGACGAACAGCTGTGTGCTCTTGGGCAGAGGGTCAGCTGGCAGGCAGCGCGAGATGGCCTGCAACCGTCTTATGGCGCCCATGAACGAGGTATCGGAGCCACCTAACATCAATTAACACAGTGATCCTTTACGCGGTCTTAGTGAGAAGGGGGAGTAGTTGGCGGCGCGCAACCATTGCCTCGGCGAAATGATTGAGCGCTTCCGGCACGGAGCCGCACGCGGTGACCTCGATGCCGCCGTCGCGAAGTGCCAGCTCGACGGGGCGACTGGCGACCAGTGACCAGTCCACGCCAGCGGCCGCACAGGCCTCTTCAACAGTGAACAGCAGCGAAAGAGCTTCCCGGCTAAAAGAAGTGACGTTGCTGGTGTCTAGCACGAAGGGCTTCTCAGCGAGGATGAAGCGCCGGGCGTAGCGGATGACGCGGTCGACGTTGGTGCCAGTGATTGCGCCGCTGACCGTCACGACGGTGGCCAACTGGCGGCAGTGCGCCCGGATGTCGGCGCCGTCGCAGTCGAACGTCGGATTGCCGTACATTGCAGCCTCCCTCGGTCTAGTGCTGACGCGGCCAGTCGTTGGCCTTACAGAAGCGAAGGTAATGACCCAATTTAAGGCGGCTGGGAGTAACGACTAATACTTTGTTAAGAACTGGATTTGTCCCAATTAGCAAACTTGTCGGTAACTTGGCATTAGCTGTTGTGCCGCTGCTGCCGCGAACCAGTTCGAGTCGGCCATGGGCTGTAATCGGCCAGCAGTGCCTCCTGCGGTGGACGGGCATCTTCGGCGATGTGTTGCAGGTTTATCCGGACCCGGTACCAGATCGAGCTCGGACCGCGCATACCGTCAACGAGTACGTCTGCGGGCTCCAGCTTTCCGGATACGGCCGGATGTTTATCCCGCCATTGCTCTAGTGCGGCCATCGCCTCGTTCTTGGTCTTTGTCCGGGCGATCTCGATGAGTGGCATCGTGATCCTGCGCGCCCCCTTCGGGGCCTTCTCTGCCGGCCCCAACCGGTCGGCAAGTTTGAGCAGTGACTCCAGACCGCCGGCGGCATCGTCCATTCCTTCCCAGGGATCGCCGAACTGCTCAAGACGTTGCGGAACGGTGGCGACGGTGAACGCCTCCGGCCGGCAGTCGGCAACCTCATCCCAGAACAGTGGCGTCGACACTCGGGCATCCGGGGTGGCGCGCACCGAATAGGCAGACGCTACGGTGCGGTCCTTGGCGTTCTGGTTGAAGTCGACGAATACACCGCGGCGCTGCTCTTTCCACCACCGGGCCGTCGCCGACTCCGGCGCGCGGCGCTCTACTTCGCGCGCCACCGCCTCGGCGGCCAGTCGGACGACCTTGAACGGCCAGCGCCGGTGGATTCGCGCATAGATGTGAAACCCACGCGCGCCCGAGGTTTTGGGCCAGGCCACCAGGCCGTGATCGGTGAGCACTTCACGGGCAACGGAGACCACTTCGAGGATCTGCTGCCACCCTGCACCCGGCATCGGGTCGAGATCGACGCGCAGTTCGTCGGGATGGTCGAGATCATCGGCCCGAACCGGATGGGGGTTGAGATCGACACAACCGAGATTTACCGCCCAGATCAAACCGGCAACGTCGCGCAGAACAGCTTCCTTGGCTGACGTGCCCGACGCATACTTGAGTTCAGCGACGTCGACAAAGTCCGGACGTTTCTCGGGAGCGCGTTTCTGGAACACTGCCTCATGCTCGATTCCCTTGACGAAACGCTTGAGGATCATCGGGCGGTCGCGCACACCGCGCAGGGCACCGTCGGCCACCGCCGCGTAGTAGTGCATCAAGTCCAGCTTGGTCACTCCGATTTCGTCGAATACGACCCTGTCCGGATGGGTGATGGGCACTTGCTGCCCCCCGATCGCCAGGTATTCGGGGGCAGGCACCCCTGCATCGTAGGTTGCTTGGCGCCGTCGTTCGCTGACTGAGTGCTGCGGCATTCACATATTGTTGACGCATGTCCAAGCTCAGCGATCTCCCGTTGCAGGCGGCTGCCAAAGTTCAGCAATCCGTCGGGAAGTACCTCGAGCGCGGTTCGGCTGAGCTGCACTACGCGCGAAAGATGTTCGAGGCCGGCGCTCTGAAATTAGAGCCACCGCAGGACCTGGCCGCCTTCCTCGCCGACATTCGGCGCTGGGGTGAGATCGGAATGATCCCCGCCCTCAACGCCCGCCGATACCCCAATCGGGCGGCGGTGCTCGACGACGACGGCGAGATGACCTTCCGGGAACTCAACGATGCGACCAACGCCGTCGCTAACGCCCTGCTCGTTCGGGGGATTCGGGGCGGTGACGGGGTGGCCATCCTGGCCCGCAACCACCGTTGGTTCCTGGTTGCGGTGTTCGCCGCCGCCCGGGTCGGCGCCCGAATAATCATGCTCAACAGTGAGTTTTCCGGCCCCCAGATCAAAGAGGTTTCTGAGCGGGAAGGAAGCAAGCTCGTTATCTATGACGATGAGTACGCTTCGGCCGTCGCGCACGCCGACCCGGAACTGGGCAAGTTACGGGCTCTCGGGGTAAACCCAGATTCGGATGAGCCCTCGGTCGCCAACGATGAGACGCTGGCCGAGCTGGTCGCCCGCACAGATCGGCGCCCGCCGCCTCGGGCGACCAGGAACGCTTCGATCATCATTTTGACCAGTGGCACCACTGGCACGCCCAAAGGCGCTAACCGCAGCGCACCGCCTTCGCTCGCGCCGATCGGAGGTGTGCTGTCCTCGGTGCCGTTCAAAGCCGCCGAGGTGACCTCGCTGCCGGCGCCGATGTTTCATGCACTGGGCTTCTTGCACGCCACGATCGCGATGATGCTGGGTTCGACGCTGCTGCTGCGCAGACGGTTCAAGCCGGCCAGGGTGCTCGCTGACATCGAGGAGAACAAGGCCACCGCGATGGTTGTGGTGCCCGTGATGCTGTCTCGGTTGCTCGACGAGCTCGACAAGACCACGCCCAAGCCGGACCTGTCCTCGCTGCGCATCGTGTTCGTGTCCGGCTCGCAGCTCGGCGCCGAGTTGGCCACCAGGGCGCTGAGGGACCTGGGCCCGGTTATCTATAACCTCTACGGGTCCACTGAGGTTGCTTTTGCGAGCATCGCTGGGCCGCAGCATCTTTCGATCAATCCAGCCACAGTTGGTCCTGTAGTCAAGGGCATGAAGGTTAAGATTTTCGACGACAATGGCAATGAGGTGCCCCGCGGTGCGATCGGCCGGATCTTCGTAGGGAATTCCCTCCCGTTTGAGGGCTACACCGGCGGCGGCGGCAAGCAGATCATCGACGGGTTGCTGTCGTCGGGCGATGTGGGTTACTTCGACGACAACGGGCTGCTGTATGTCAGCGGACGCGATGACGAGATGATCGTTTCCGGCGGTGAGAACGTCTTTCCCGCCGAGGTCGAGGATTTCGTTAGCGGCCATCCCGACGTTATCGAAGCGACCGCGCTTGGCGTCGAAGACAAGGACTGGGGTGCTCGGCTGCGTTGCTTCGTGGTCAAGGTTGAGGGTTCGGAAGTCGACGAAGATGCCATCAAGACGTATGTAAAGGACAATCTGGCCCGTTACAAGGTGCCGCGCGAGGTGATATTCCTCGACGAGCTGCCGCGCAACCCCACCGGCAAGGTCCTCAAGCGTCAACTCCGCGAGATGGAGGTGGACTAGTCACGGCGACCGACACCAATTAGTCGCCAGTAGTCCCCTTCTTGGGTGATCGCGTGTTCCTAGGGATCGCGCGGCAGCTTCCTAAGCATCGCGCGGAAGCTTGTTTAGGGATCGCGCGGAAGCCCTAGCAGTCGTTCGGCGATGATGTTCAGCTGCACTTCGGACGTTCCGCCGTAGATGGTGGTCGCCCGACTGGCGAGTAGGTACTCAGCCCAGCGCCCGGCGGGTTGCTCACGGTCGCCGATGGCCGCGTCAGTGCCGAAAGAGGTCACCGCGAACTCCGCGTACCCCTGCCCCGTGCGCATTGACAGCAATTTCGAGATCGCCGCCGCGGGCATCGGATCGCCCCCGGCCAGAGTCAGCAATGTGGACCTCATGTTGAGGATTTTGGCGGCGTGCCCCTCGGCGATCAGCATCCCTGCGTGGTTCTGCGCGATCTGGTCGAACTGCCCGTCACCCACGAACTCAACGAACCGGTCCAGGCTGGGCAGGAACGCTGGTTCGCTGCCTCCGATTGACACTCGTTCGGCGGTCAGGGTGTTGCGGCTGACTTCCCACCCACGGTCGACGTCGCCGAGCACCATGTCGTCGGGCACGAAGACATCGTCGATGTAGACGGTGTTGAACATCGCGTTGCCGGTGAGCTCACGCAGCGGTTTGGTCTCAACGCCCTCACTCGACATGTCGAGCAGGAAGTAAGTGATGCCATTGTGTTTGGGAGCGCTTGGGTTGGTTCGTGCCAGCAGTGCGCCCCACTGCGCGTACTGGGCGCCAGTGGTCCAGATCTTCTGGCCGGTGATGCGCCATCCGCCGTCGACCTTGGTGGCCTTGGTGGACAGGCTCGCCAGATCGGAGCCGGCGCCGGGTTCGGAAAACAGCTGACACCAGATCATTTCACCGCGGAACGTCGGCGGCAGGAATCGCTCCTTCTGCGAGTCGGTGCCAAACGCCACGATCGACGGAATGAGCCAGGCGGCAATGCCCATCGCGGGCCGTCGCACCTGCCCGGCGGTGAACTCCTGGGCGATGATGATCTGCTCGACCGGGTTGGACGCGCGCCCCCACGGCAGCGGCAGATGAGGTTGTACCCAGCCGCCTTCGGCGATCGCGGCGTTGCGTTTCTCACGTGGAATAGCCTTGAGCGCAGCAACTTCGGATCGGACCTCGGCGCGCAGCTTCTCGGTCTCGGGGTCGAGGTCGATGTTCAGTCTGCGCATGCCGGTCGTGGTCGCCAGGTCGACGACCCGCTGCGGGTACTCGGCGGCCCGACCGAAGCTGGCTGCGAGCACCAGAGCGCGCCGGTAGTAGATGTTGGTGTCGTGCTCCCACGTGAATCCGATGCCGCCGTGTACCTGGATGCAGTCCTGGGTGCAGTGCTGAGCAGCTAGCGGCGCGAGCGTGGCAGCCACCGCCGCGGCGAACTCGAAAGCGTTGCCCTTTTCGGTGCCCTCGTCGATGGCGCGCGCCGCGTCCCACACGGCGGCGGTGGCCCGCTCGGTCTCGGCGATCATGCTTGCGCACTTGTGCTTGATCGCCTGGAACTGGCCGATCGGCCTGCCGAACTGTTCGCGAATCTTGGCGTAGGCCGCGGCGGTGTCGGTGGCCCACCGCGCGACACCGATCGCCTCGGCAGACAACAGCGTCGAGATCAGTGCGCGCGCATGACCGCGGCTCAGATTAGAGAGCACGCGGTCCTCGGGCACCTCGACGGCGTTGGCGCGCACATGGGCGACTGGTCGCAGCGGGTCGACGCTGGGGACGGGCTCGATCTCGAGCTGATCGGCGTCCAGGATGATCCACGTGTCTCCGGATGCCCCTTCGCCCAGGCCGGCCACTGGCAGCACTAGTACCGAAGCCTGCGCTGCCGCGGGCACCGCGCGGATCTCGCCGCGGATCACCAAGCCGTCGCCGTCGCCGTCGCCGTGACGGGTTGCGGTCAACCCCGAGTCGATTGCGTAGGTGCCAATGATGTCGCCGGACGCCAGGAGGTTGAGGGCGGCGGCGTTGGGATCGTGTGCGGAGATCAACGCGCTGGCGATGGCCGACGGCACGAAGGGGCCGGGCACGGCTCCATAGCCGAACTCCGCGACGACGATTGCCAACTCGAGGCTGCCGTAACCCTGCCCGCCGACCGATTCAGCGAGGTGAACACCCGGTAGTCCCTGCTCAGCGGCGCCTTTCCAGAAGGGCGGGGGGTTCGGTATCGGGGTCTCGAGTGCATCGTGCAGCACCTCGGACGGCACAACCCGTGCCACCAGTGACCGCACTGAATCGGCCAGGTCGTTGTGCTCGTCTGTGATCGCGATGGGCATCGTCGCCTCCTCCGTTGGGGGCTGGCTAACCGGTTGGTTGGGACCGAGACTACCTGGGCACCTGGTTCACCAAGTTGGCGAGGTCCCGCCCGTCTCGCAGCCGTGCGCAGTTGTCCACGGCGCACTCCAGGTAGCGGCGCATGGTGTCGGCGGTGTACCAGGACACGTGGGGGGTCAGCACCACGTTGGACAGCTCGACCAGTGGGTTGCCGGACGGCACCGGCTCAACGGCGAAGACATCGAGACCTGCCGCGGCAAGCCGTCCGGATCGCAGCGCGTCGACGAGCGCGCCCTCGTCGACGATTGGGCCTCGCGAGGTATTGACGAGGACCGCGCCAGGTTTCATCCGCCCGAGCGCGTCGCAGTCAAGCAGCCCGGCGGTGCGTTCGGTCAGCGGCAGATGCAGCGAGACGATATCGCTGACGGTCAGCAGCTCGTGCAGGTTGCGCCAACCTGGGTGCCCGTCATCAGAGGTACTGGTGTGCAGCACCTTCGAAGGTCCGGTGCCCATCGCCACGACGATGCGCTCGACACGT
>JBMYXJ010000105.1:0-7861 GCA_049608285.1 Mycobacterium sp.
GGTGATAGCACCGTTGAGCGCGGTGTCCCCCGGGGTCAGGAAGCCCGACATCGAACCGGCGTACCGGTAGCGGTTCGGGTGGAAGGTGGCCATGGTCATTGCGGCCGTACCGCCCTGGGCCACCCCGACGATGCCGTGCCCGCCTGCAGCCAATCCCTTGTTGGCCGACAACCAATTAGGCAGCTCGTCGGCAAGGAATGTTTCCCACTGCTTGCTGGGGTCGCGCTCCCAGTTCGTGTACATGCTCCAGGCGCCACCAGCGGGGGCGGCCACGGAAATGCCGCGCCCAGCGAGGGTGCTCATGGCGTTGCCTGCGGTCACCCAGTTGCTGACGTCGGGTGCAGCGTTGAAGGCGTCGAGTAGAACCACCGCATGCGGACCACCGCCCTGGAAAGCGACCGGGATGTCGCGGCCCATTGCCGCCGAGGGCACCATCAGGAACTCGACACCCGCGGCGCGGGCGGTCGGTGAACCGGGCGTCCACGGCGAGGACACCGCACCCACCGACCACAGCGCTATTGCCAGCACTGCTGCCGCGATCATTCGAGTCAACGCACGCATCGGCCCCACCTCAATCCTTCACAAGTCTGCTGCATCACGGTGTGACCTTGCCTGTCCAACTAGCCTGTCCCACCTAGCCTGTCCCACCTACGCAAAGTAGTGAATCACATCACTGCAGCCGACCGGGGGGTAAAGCGATTGACGGCGGTGACCCCAGAGAGGATCACCGCCGTCAATATCGTCGTCGTGTAGTCGCGCTCCAGACTGGCTAGCCGCCGTCCACAGCAGCATCGACCGGCTCCGCCGGAGCCGAGGGCTGCGGCACTGCACGGAGCACCCGCTGGATGTCGGGCTTCATCATCTGAAGCTGCTGGCCCCAGTAACCCCAGCTGTGCGTGCCGTTGGACGGAAAGTTGAACACACCGTTCGTACCGCCCGCAGCGATGTACTCCTTCTGGAAGGTCTTGTTGGTGCGCAGCGTGAAACTCTCGAGGAATTTCGCGTTGAACAGGTTGCCCGAGCTGGAGCCCGCGTCGAGCTCAGAGGGCTTGCCGTTGCCGCAGAAAACCCAGATGCGGGTGTTGTTGGCGACCAGCTTGTCCATGTTGACCATCGGGTCGTTGCGCTTCCACGCACTATCAGGATCCTCGGTCTTGCCCCACATGTCATTAGCGTCGTAGCCGCCCGCGTCGCCCATCGACATGTTGACCAACATGGGCCACCATCCCTCAGACAAGTTGAGGAAGCCCGACAGCGAGCCTGCGTACTGGAACTGATTCGGGTGGTAGATAGCCAGCGTCATTGCGCTCGAACCTGCCATCGACAGGCCGACTGCAGCGTTGCGACTCGGATCCACGCCCTTGTTGGATGCCAGGTAGGCGGGCAACTCTTTAGTGAGGAACGTCTCCCATTTGTAGGTCGTGCAACCCGAGTCGCCGCAAGCGGGTTTGTACCAGTCACTGTAGAAGCTGGACTGTCCGCCGACCGGCATGATGACTGCGAGACCGGAGTCGAGGTACCACTCGAACGCGGAGGTGTTGATATCCCAACCGTTGAAGTCGTCCTGCGCACGCAGGCCATCGAGCAGGTAAACCCCAGGGGCGTTGGGGCCGCCGCTCTGGAACTGGACCTTGATGTCTCTACCCATCCCGGCAGAGGGCACCATCAGGTACTCCACCGGCAGACCAGGCCGAGAGAAAGCCCCCGCAGTCGCCGAGCCGCCAGCAGCGCTGATCAGGCCTGGTACCACGGCTGCGGCGACGGCTACGACTGCGAGCCGACGCCCCCACCTAGCGAGCATGTTCGGAAAGAGCTTCATGGTTAATCAATCCAATCTTTCGAGAATCCGCAACGGTCCAGCTGGAACATTCCTCGCTCCGGGCCCGTTGCCCGTTTAGCCAACCACTAACTTTGTGGTGCTCTAATTCTTGGCCGCGAATCACTCGCGGTCCTGTCACATGTCATAACCGACTGACACGGTTGCCGTATCACGAAAGCAGAAAACCCCGCCGGTCGGCAAATCGCCTGCCATTCAGGGGCCCGTTGGGGGCATCCCAGTGTAGGGCGGATCAACCGTGTCCGGCACCGGCAGACCGCACCGCGCTAGCTCATACAACGGCACCCGGTCGATGCGGTATCGGGTGAATTTCGCGGCGTTCACCAGGTTCGACAGGAACCGTCTGGGCCCCATCGGAGCCCTGATCGCCGACATCGCCGACTCGGTCTCGGGGCACTTCAGCGCCGCCTCCGCCTGCATGATCCAGTCTTCGTTCATATATGTCGGGACATATGGCGGGGTGTTCAGGAATGGGCCCTCGGCCACCACCCAGTCGGGGAACAGGTTCTTGTCGTGACCGATTCGCCCACCCTCGATGCGCGCAGTGTGCGCGGCCAACGGATTTGCCAGGCCGATCGGGTCGATCACCCTGACATGGAGACCGACATTCATGCCCAGCATGCCGAGGTTGGTGAAAAACACTGTGTGAGGCCCGTTTCGGCCCTGAGAAAGTGTTGGCTCGGCGTCTGGCGGCGGCGGGATCGGCGGCACCACATCCCAGGTGTCATAGTCGCCAGCGGGTAACAGCAGCGCACCGTCAGGAGTGTTCTGGATGGCGGCCACGGCGGCACGCATCCGCGGGTAGTCGAGGTAATCGGCCGCCGTCAATGGGTGCGCATGCCCAGTCGCCTGCGCGTAGAAACGACGTTCATCGACGATGCCCGTGTGGGTTACGCGGGTGGCGTCTGCGCCCATCCCGGGCGAATTGGCCGCCCACAACGCCCAGCCCGCCACCGCCAACCACAGGACGGAGGTCGCGCCGGCGTAGAGATAGCCCGCTCCGCGGGCCATTCGCGACCTGTCGGGCAACATGATGGGGATCACTGAGACGGGCGCCACTAATAGGAACAGCGGCGTCAGTAACACCCGGCCATGCATGAAGTCGCCACCTTGGCGGATCCAGTACACCGCCTGAAGGAAACCGCTGAAGAGCATGAAGGCGACCACCGCTCGCGGGCTCTGCACCGTCCGCGCCAGCCAACTGGCGCCAAGCGGCGCTTGGCGAGTCCCCGATGGCGGCCGGCCTAGCAGCAGCATCACCATGAGCGCCAGACCGATCATCAGAACCGCCGGGGCCCACAACAGGTAGGGCTGGTTGAAGTTGGCCAGGTAGACGAAGCCCTGCTCCCACTTCGACCCGGAGGCATCCTTGGCCAACGCGGTTCCTGGAACAAGCAGACCGTAGTACCCCATGCGGAAGATCTGATAAGCCACCGGAAGTAACCCACCAGCGCCGACAATCAGCGCGCGTCGACGCCAATCCGGTGCCGCGATCAGCATGATGATCAGCGCAAGCCCGCCGACGAGCGCGAGCTCGGGCCGCACCAGCACGCTGAGCCCGGCGACCACTGCCAACGTACCGTCGAAGGTCGGCGATCTTTGCGATGTCCGAGACCCGCTGCGCGCCTGTGACCAGTAGACCATCATCCACCACAACAGGCCCAGATAGGCCAGCACCAAGCCATTTTCGAGACCGGAGGTGGCGAAGTCCCGCGCTGGCGGCACCGCGACGTAGACCAGCGCGCCCGCGGGCAGCAGCAGCGCAGGGCGGCCCGCAAGAGTCGGCGCGTACAGGCGCGCGGCTCCAAGCATCAGCAGCGCCACACCGAGCACGCTGAGCACCAGCGCAAACACCAAAGCGACGTACTCGAGCCGCGCCGGACTGGCTATGAACCCGCCCAAATAGATCAGATATGACCACATCGTGGAGGTATTGGCCTCCACCCGCTCCCCGGCGTTGAAGACAGGACCATTGCCCGCCAGGAGGTTTCGTACCGTCCGCAGAACAATCAAGCCGTCGTCGGCGATCCAACGTCGCTGCCAGGCGCCCCAGCCAAACAGCAGGGACACCACAGTCACACTCGCCCAGAGACTGATTCGAGCCGAGACACCGTAGGGAAAGGCGGGCCAACGGGACAGCCGGCCCGCCAACGCGATGGTCAGTGGGCCCGCAGCGGGGTCGCTAGGGCGCTCAGCTGAGGAAGACTGCGGCACCGATGGTTCCGATCCAGGCCAACGCCAGCAGCTGTAGCGCCCGGTCCTTGAGCGCGATCTCCTCCGGCTCACCTGCAATTCCGCCGTCAACGTCGACGGCGTAGCGCAGGATCGCGACCGTAAACGGGATCATGGAGATCACGAACCAAGAGGTGCCGCCGGTTTCGTCACGCTCGAATGCCCACAGTCCGTAGCAGAGCACCAGCGCTGTCGCCGACAGGGTCCACACGAAGCGCAGATACGAGCTCGTATAGCTCTCCAGAGACTTACGGATCTTGGCGCCGGTCCGTTCGGCCAGTTGCAGTTCGGCGTAACGCTTTCCCGCGGCCATGAACAGCGAACCGAAGGCCATCATCAACAGGAACCATTGCGACAGCGGCACACCCGCCGCCACGCCACCGGCAATCGCGCGGATCAGGAAGCCCGACGACACGATGCAGATATCGATGACCGGTTGGTGCTTGAGCCCGAAACAGTAGGCCAATTGGATTGTGATGTAGATGGCCATTACCGCCGCCAGGTTCGGGGTGACCATCCACGAGATCGCCAGTGACGCCGCACCCAACAGGCCCGCTAACCAATATGCCAGCCACGGTGGCACCACTCCCGCCGCGATCGGACGGAACCGTTTGGTCGGGTGAGCGCGGTCGGCCTCGACATCGCGGGCATCGTTGATCAGGTACACCGCCGATGCTGCCAGGCTGAAAACGACGAACGCGACAAGCACCTTGACCAGCACTGCGCGGTAGTCGTAGTCGTAGCGGTCGTCGCCGAGCGCGGCGACCGGGGCTGCAAACACCAGGACGTTCTTCACCCACTGACGGGGCCGAATCGCCTTGATGATCCCCGTCGGAAGATTCTTCGGCGGACCGGCTGTCGAGTCGGTGCTCTGGTCAACCTCGGATGCGGTCATTGCTGGCAACCTTTCCTCGACCTGTCGGCCACCCTGTTGGACACCGTGCCGACTACCTTCGCCACCGCCGCACCAACTGCGATGCCGCTCAACACATCACTTGGGTAGTGGACACCGAGAACTAAGCGGGACAGCGCCATCGGGGGGATCAGCAGGGCCGGCAGTGGCAGGCCGGTGGGCCGCGCCAACAGTATCGATGCCGCGGTCGTGGAGGTCGCGTGTGCGGACGGAAAACTTAGTCGACTCGGCGTCCCCACATTGACCGCGATCGCCGGGTGGTCCGGACGTTGCCGGCGCACCACGCGTTTGATCACCACAGCGCAAGCATGCGCGAGAAATGCGCCTGCACCGGCGGCCACGTAGTCACGGCGGCGGCTAGGGAACACCACCGCACCGGCAGCTGAAAACACCAGCCAACCCAAGCTGTGTTCACCGAAATGCGAGAGCGCCCTGGCGCCGGCCAGCACCCCAGACTTCTCGGCAACTGCCGACTGAATGACGACCAACGCCAGGTCCTCACCTGCGGGCGCCGCCCCCGGTTCAGCCATCACAGGATTCCACTGCCCGCTGGTCACCGGAATTCAGAACCGTCTCCCAGCGCTGCTTGCTCGTCAGCCCTGGCAGCGCATCGCGGTACACCCTACGCATCCGGTTGAAACTGCGTGCCAATGAAACGTGCTGCCGCAACGACGTTCGCAACAGCTCGAACATCTTCGCCCGGTCCCGCTGCCGGTAGACCACGCCGCGGCCGTCCGCGGTTGTCACTGTGACACCGTCTACCTGGGAGAGCAGAAACCAGCGGGCGTCCTGGGTGGCGACGTTGAGTTCGGGCCGCCGATGATGGGCGGCATCCTGCGCAGTCAATTGATGCGCCACACCGCGAAGTAGCCGAATCACGATGGCGGGCTTCGCCGTCGGGATCTTCACGGCCCGGGGGCTCTTCCCGGAAGGCGACGGCAGCGCAGTAGCCGCCGGTAGCACCACGGCATCCGGATAGTTCTCGCGCATTGCCCGTACGTCCGGCAGAGCGGACTCCAGAATGGAGAAAATGCGATCCGGACCGGCGAGGAAGTCAGCCATTGCCCTGTTCTGGATCGCTACTGTCGAATATTCAAGACATAAAAGGTGTTTCAGTGTGGCTTTGATCGAGGATCGCACCAACCCCGCGGTGCTGCCATCCCAGTGCAGGGCGGCGACGACTAATCGGTTGCGCAGGTGAAAGTAAGCCTGCCAATCGATCGCGTCGTCCTTGTCGCTCCACGCCATGTGCCAGATCGCAACCCCAGGAAGCGTCACGGTACGGTAGCCGTGCTCAGCCGCACGTAACCCGTAGTCGGCGTCGTCCCACTTGATGAACAGCGGCAACGGCTGGCCCAACTCCTCGGCGACCTGCCGCGGAATCATGCACATCCACCACCCGTTGTAGTCAACATCGATCCGACGGTGCAGCTGCTTGCTGCGGGTCTTTTCACCAACCAGAGGATATTTGGCGAAGTCATGGTCGTACTCGGTATGAGGCGCGTTGGTCCACATGAAGTTCGTCTGATCGACGACCTCACCCATCACATGTAGATGCGACGGCTCCTGCAGGTTCAACATCTGCCCGCCGACCAACGTCGGCGTCTTGGCAAACCTGTTCATCGCCAAGGCCCGAAGCACCGAATCCGGCTCGATCCGGATGTCATCGTCCATGAACAGGATCTGCTCGCAATCGGTGTTCTTCAACGCCTCGTACATCACCCTGCTGTAGCCACCGGACCCGCCGAGGTTGGGTTGATCGTGCATCGAGAGCCGGTCGCCCAGCGCGGCTGCTGCCGCAGCGAATCCTGGGTGGTCCTTAGCTTTCCTAGTTCCCTGGTCTGGGACGATCACTGCACTGATCACCTTGTCCACCAAGGGATCTGCTGTTAATGCGGCCAATGCGTTGACAGCATCGGAGGGCCGATTGAACGTTGGAATGCCTACGGCGACATTAGCCCGACCAGGGGCCGGTGACGATGCGTACCAGCCGGCGCTGCGTAGCGTGACCGCGGTGTCGGTGGTGATATCGAACCAGATCCAGCCGCCGTCCTCGAACGGGTCGAGTTCGATCTCAAACTCCACCACCGCGGAATCTCCCTCATCGCTGGAGAATGCGTCTCCACTGACGGTGATGCGGGCACCGGTGGCCTTGGTGCGGTATACGTCCACCCGGCCGCACCCAGTCACCTCCACCTGCAGCACCACCGATCGAAGTGTCGACCAGCGGCGCCAGTAACTTGCGGGGAAGGCGTTGAAGTAAGTAGCGAAGGACACCTCGGACTCGGCGCCTATCTCGAGTTCGGTGCGTGTCGGCGGATGGGCGCGCCGAGAGTTGGTGTCGGACTCTTCGATGTATAGCTTTCGGACGTCGAGCGGCTCGCCGGGGCGCGGCAAGATGACGCGGGCCAACAGGCTGACTGCCCGTGACTGTCCGGCGTCGAGAGCACCGGACGGGATGTCACTCATGGTCCACTACCTTCATTTGCGGGTTCATGTTTCGTTAGCGACCAATGGCGCATCGTCGCGTAGGTGCGGTACAAGGGTGTTGTCATACATATTCAGTGCGCTGGCGATCGCCATGTGCATGTCCAGGTACTGGTAGGTGCCCAGTCGACCACCGAAGAGCACTTTGGATGAGGCCGTCTCTGCGGCTGCCCGGTTGCGGTAGGCAGCAAGCACCGCTCGGTCGACCTCGGTGTTGATCGGGTAGTACGGCTCGTCCTCATCGTCGGCGAAGCGGGAGAACTCCCGCATGATCACGGTCTTGTCCGTCGGATAGTTCCGTTCCGGGTGGAAGTGTCGGAACTCGTGGATACGGGTGTAGGGAACCTCAAAGTCGTTGTAGTTCATCACCGGCGTGCCTTGGAAGTCTCCAA
>JBMYXJ010000106.1:0-7839 GCA_049608285.1 Mycobacterium sp.
TGTTGCCGCCGCCACCGCCTCCGCCGCCCGTGCCAGGCGCTGCGCCCGTCCCAGCGGACGCCGCGGCTCCCGAGGCCTCATTGGGGATTGCGGCGCTCACGCCGCCTGCTGCTGCCGCGATGGCCGCAGCGGCGACCCGGCGCACCCACTTACCTCGAAACTTCTCTTTCAACTTCATAGCGGCAACCAACCCACCTTTCTGTACAAGTCCCGCGTGCCTAGCAAAGGCGCTGTCTCTTTGCACAAGCAATGCAACACGTTCGGTCCAGCCGAGCAGCCTTGCGACACAATGAAACGACGTCGCGTTTGGCTAACGATTCCGACTCGAGGCGGACTCGCCGCCAAACAGCCAACCTCACAACCACTGCCGAAACGGATAGCTTCTACCGCGACGTGAGAACGGCTGAGCTCAAGGGTCAGCGCGGCACCAGCACCAGCCAGCCATCGGCTGGAATCACGGCGTCGATCAGTACTTCCAGCCCAGGTGCGCCGGAGCCCGCCACCACTTCGGCGGCGGCGAACCCGTATTCGGGCAGCGATACCCGCATCGCCTCGCTGCCGACATTCAGTGCGACGACGAGCGCATTGTCTCCGTTCTGCGTGACGTAGACATACTCGTGATTGGTCACCCGCAACGGCGTGGTGCGCGCAGTGTGCAACCAGGGGTGACGCCGCCGTAGTCCAATCAGGTGCTGATGGGCCCGGAATACCTGTTGCCCGTGCTCCCCGACTCCCTCATGGGGAGAACCGAATTCGGGTCGCACAGCATCATCGCCGCCGAAACGCTCCTCTTTGATGCCGCGGTAGGCGGCCTCATCGCCGGCATAGACGCTGGGTGTTCCGCCCGTAGTCAGCAGCACGGCCAGCGCGTGCTCGACGTGGTCCGGCTTTGTCAACATACTCGCGATCCGGGTCACGTCGTGGTTGCCGATGAACGTCATCGGCACGAAGGTGTCCAGGAATTGGTTGTGGCGGGCCAGGGCCCAGTCAAGCTCGTGGAAATTTGCGTCGTTGAGGCTGCTCCAGATGGCTTTCCAGAGTTCATACTGTGTGACTGACTCGAATCCGGTGGCGCGCACACAAGCGCTGTAGTCCCCGTGGATTACCTCCCCGACGAACCACGCCTGCGAGAACTGCCTCCGTACCCGGGGAAGTACCTGCGCCCAGAAAGCTTCGGGCACAGCGTATGCGGCGTCGAGGCGCCAGCCGTCGACGCCGCGAGCAAGCCAATGGCACATGACGCTCACCGTGTAGTCGACTACCTCGGCGTGCCCGTGGTCAAGGGCGATCAGCCCGTCATGGCCTTCGAACGTCAAGAATTCGTCGTCGCGCACATGGAACCATGATGTGTCCCCACCGTCTGCCGCATCGCGATAGCGGGGGAATTCGGTTCCAACATGGTTGAAGACACCGTCGAGCAGAATGCGCAGACCTCGATTGTGCGCCTGGGTGACAAGGTGATCGAAGTCGGCGTCGTCGCCCAGCCTGGGGTCTAGCTGGAAGTGGTCGGTGGTGTCGTACCCGTGGCTGCGCGAGGCGAACATTGGACCCAACGCCAGTCCTGAGGTTCCCAGCTCGACGGCGTAGTCCAGCCAGTCGACGATCCTGCGGATCCGATGTTCGTCGGGTGTCGGCGCCGGGTCCGCCGGGTAAGCGCCCAGGAAGCCCAACGGATAAATCTGCCACCAGATGACGTGTTCGACCCAGTTCGGTTCACGCATCCGCGGAAAGTCCCCGCTGGCAGCCACGGGAAAATTCTACGGATCGCATCAGGGGGCGCCGAAAACCAACGAGCCCCCGGGCCTCGCTCAGTCCACCAACGTACATAGCGGCACCAGCACTCCACCATGGGCGGCGCACGGCGAACACCTATCGAATCGTTGTGGGGCCGGGACTGACCGCAACTATCGACAGGTGGCGGGTGATGGTTCCCAGTTCAGCCACCAGAACGCGTGCCGCGCCAATCTCGGGCCCGCTGCCAGATACCGCATTGCGCAGCCGCCCGTCGGCATCGGTCAACTCCACGGTATCCACGGTCCACGCCGACCCCGGTGTCGGGGGGTCACCGCACAGCGATTCCACGTACTCGTCAACGGCCAGCACAAATTCTGGGCTCCAGGCACCGCAGAGGTTCCCCGGAGAGTTGACTTCCAGCGTCGTGCACGAAGTCGTGATCGCATCTAGGGCCGCGCGATAGGAACTCAGCCAGTGGCGCAATTCGCGCGAGTCCATTCGGGTGGCACCTGCGGCGGCCTCGAATGCCGCGCGCGCGCGATATGCCCGCTGCCACGACGCCGAGGCCGCATCAGCCGGGTTCTCAATCTCCCGCACATAGCCTTTGATTACCGTTGCCGCGTAGTCGATTTCGGTCCTCAGTAGCTCGCCTGCACGTTGCCCCAGTCTGGTCAGAGCGTCATCAGGCAACAGGACGTGGACGAGCACCGCTAGCACGCCACCCCCGAGCGCGGCAAACAGCAACTCACCCATGGTCGCGGTGTTGGGGGCTCGATCGATGTTCATCAAAAAGACGACCGCAGCGGTTAACGCCACTGACAGCGCCAGGAATCCGAATCTGGCGACGACGTGGACGATACCGACGAACGTGATGGCTAGCACAGCCGATAGCACCGGTCCTGGATGCAGCAGGAGCAGCACAGTAGATGCGGCGATGATTCCAACGCTATTGGCGGCCACTCGCCCGATGCAGCGGGTGTAGGTGTGCGCCGTTTCGGGCCGAAGGACCAGCAATACCGTCAGGGGAATCCAATATCCCTGTCCGACGCTGGTATAGCGTTCGATAGCGGACCCGGCAGCCACCGCGACGCCCAGACGCACGGCGTGCCGGAACACCGGCGAGTGCAGATTGAGGTGGCTTCGCATGAGGTCCAACACTGACCGCGTCGAAGTTCTCAGCTCCGGCCGCTGGACACGCAGCGCATCGGGGGATGAGGGCACGAAATCGCCCAGCCGGATCGCCATCGCTTCATGCAGCTGCACGGACAGACGCTGCACCAGCGTCGAATCCGGTCCATCGACATCAGCTGCTGCGGTGTCCAAACGGCGGATCATGGCGTCGGCGTTGCTGCGAGCCGATCGGCCGGTCTGGGCGACCGCCGCCAGCGTGTCGGCGGCCGCAGCCAGCACACTAGCGAGGGAAGGTCTGCCGGCCATGTCACTCAACGTCGTGGCGATGCGCTCGGGCCTGCGGTACCACTCGCGATACTTGGCCGGCCGTCTGGCCTTGCCGTCGATCAGCATGAAAGCGGCCCGCAACGTGATCAGCGGTTCTGTGTCGACCGTCGGCGCCGCCTCGCTACCCTCTTCGGCCAGCCGCCTGGCCTCAGCGGCCAGCGACCGATAGACGACAGCGAGCGCCTCGCGCTGCACCCGCCAGCGCCGACGCGGCCAGAGCGCGATAAGGCCCGCCTGCACCAGGCCGCCGGCGACAACCAGCGCCGACGCACCCAGAGTTGAGGACAGTGTCGGCGCGCCAGGGGCGGTGATGACCATCAACGCAGCCGATGCGGCGGCGATCAGTCCCGCATTGGCACCCAACCCCCAAGGCATCGCTGCAAAGAAACACCAGAGCGCGACCATCCCGACGAATACGATCGAATTCGCAGCCGCCAATGCGCCCAGCAGGACGGCGCACCCCATCACCAGGGAGACCACGACGACCAGCAGGACTCGACCCCGTGGGCTGTCCTGCAGCGCGGTGGCACCGGCAATGGCCGCCGCAGCGGTGATTGCGGTGGCTGACCCGGAAGGCCCCCAGTTCAGCGCGACCACAGCGACCGCAACGACGCCCAGCAGGCTACGCACGACCGCAGCGAAGTCCGGCAGCGCCGGCAGCGTCAATCCTTTGAGCACGCCTCCATTGTGGCCCGGGTTATCTTCAACCTGTGGAGAAAGTCATCATCATCCTGCGGGGAATGCCCGGGGACGAAGCTTGGTGCAGCCGGTTGCGCACCGACGTGGCCCAGCGGCTCCTCGACACCGGCGCACCAGGCCTGACGATCAACATCCGCGACGCCGTGGTCAGCGAGTCGCTGATGACACTGACGACTCTGAATCCACCGGTGACAGCGGTAGTCAGCATGTGGACCCAACAGTGCTACGGAGACCAGATCCGCACGGCTATCTCGCTGTTGAGCGAAACCTGCGAAGAGGTTGGGGCATACCTGGTGACGGAATCGGTACCACTGGCACCCCCGCAGACCGAACCCGGCGAGCGAACCCCGGGCTTTGCGAACGTGGCGCTGCTGCGACGGCCGGCCGAACTGGACGAAGCGACCTGGCTCGCACGCTGGCAGGACGACCACACTCAGGTTGCGATCGACACCCAGTCGACGTTCGGCTATACGCAGAACGCGGTCGTGCGGACGCTCACTGAAGATTCTCCGCCGATCTCGGCGATCGTCGAGGAACTGTTCCCAATCCAGGCAACCTCCGACCTGCACGCGTTCTTCGATGCGGCCGACGATGCTGATCTCAGTGACCGCATGGCACGAATGGTGGCCAGCACCGCAGCTTTCGGCGCCAACCGCGACGTCGACACAATCCCGACAAGCCGTTATGTGTTTCGTGCCGCGTTCGCGCCGACAGCTAGGCTGCTGCGGTGACACTGCAGATCAGCGACGACAACAGGGTCCGCACGCTAGTTCTGGACAGACCTGAAGCCCTCAATGCGTTCAACGAAGAGCTCTATCGCGCCTGTGCCACCGCACTGCGGGACGCCGCAGACGATCCCGGTGTCGCGGTGGTGCTGCTCACCGGCGCGGGTCGTGCCTTCAGCGCGGGCAATGACCTCAAGGAGATGCAGGCCCGCATCGCCGATTCCTCGCTGACCAGCCAAGGCAGTCACTTCTCTACGATGCTCAGCGCATTGACCGACCTGCCAAAGCCACTGATCTGTGCAGTCAATGGTGTCGGGGTGGGCATCGGCACGACAATCCTCGGATTCGCCGATCTGGTGTTCATGTCATCCACCGCCCGGCTAAAGTGCCCGTTCACCAGCCTGGGCGTCGCGCCGGAGGCGGCCTCGTCGTATCTACTGCCGCAGCTAATCGGAAGGCAGAACGCTGCCTGGCTACTGATGTCCGCGGAATGGATCGATGCGGCGGAGGCTCACCGGATGGGCATCGCTTGGAAGATGTGCGAACCAGACGAGCTGCTGTTGGAAGCCCGCAGGCACGCGGAGATTCTTGCGTCCCGTTCGATTCCGAGCCTGGTGGCCGTGAAAAAAACCGTGGTCGCTCCGTATCGCGCCGGTATCAGCGAGGCCACCCAACGCGAGAACGCGTATTTCAGCGAATTGCTCGGCGGCGCTGCAAACGCGGCAGCGCTTGCCGAATTCACCGGGCGGGACTAAGCCCTCGCCGTTAGCGGCTGATGCTCTTGGACTTGCAGTCGGTGCCCTTGGACTTGCAGTCGGTGCCCTTGGACTTGCAGCCGTTGACCTCTGGATGCGCCTCGATGATTGCCCGCAATGTGCGCCGGCACCGACCGCAGTCGCCTCCGGCGCCACACGCTTCGGTGATGTCCCTGGAAGTTCGTGCGCCGTTCGCCACCA
Organism: Mycobacterium sp.; assembly: GCA_049608285.1. GTDB lineage: Bacteria > Actinomycetota > Actinomycetes > Mycobacteriales > Mycobacteriaceae > Mycobacterium. Next base: position 5,573 of record JBMYXJ010000106.1, read on the forward strand.
CCTCATCGACGGCGTGGCTGGTGGCTCCGGTGCACAGGCAGACAAACATTGGTGCCCTATTCCTGCTCGCCGAGACTCATCAGATGGGCGAACCTGCCGACGAACCGGGTGGGGTAGGCCCCCAGAGCGGAATTGGTCATCCACTCCGCCGCGGAATCGGGGTGCTCGATCCACTGCCGCGCGGAGAGCTCGTCACCGATCTCTTGCAGGATCAGCACCTCGCGCCCGTCATCGAGGGCTCGGTACACCCAGATTTTCCGGAGGCCCCGCTCCTTGAACCGCTCGAGTCCGTCGTGCACCTTTTCCATCAGAGCCGCCACGTCGTGGACCGAGGACATGACGCCCATGACGATCTGACCGATATGTTCCTGAGTCGACGGAGGGCCGAAATCGATCTTCTCGATGACCTCGCCTCCAAAGATCGGCGGAATATCGTCGACGCCTGAGATGTCAAACCATTCGAAGATCGCCGGCGATCGTAATACATCCCGAATTGACCGGGACTGCCGAATGCCAATTGTGACGAGCACGCGGCGCGGTTCCCAAATCGATTCGTACAAAGCGAGGTGATGAGCCCCAATAGATTCGAGGCCGTCGCGATGCTTTTGGAGCCATCCCCACATCCGGTCGACGTCGTCAACTCGGAAATCACAGGCGAGAATGAATGACCGCAGACCATCCTCGCCCATTGGTTACCCTTGCCTATCCGGCGCGCCATGAAGTTAGCAGAGTCTAACCTAAATAAGCTTAGGCAGTCCAGGCTAACGCCCTGATCTGGGCTCGACGGCGCACCCCGGGCCGGCGAACCTCGCCATGAAACGCCGCACACGGCGGGGATGGGGTGCCATCGACGACCGCTGTGCACTAGATTTGAAAGGGTCTCGCACACCGCCGGTGCGGTGGGCGCACAACAGCATTCATCACAGCGTTTAGGAGCCATCATGCAAGGCGATCCCGAGGTTCTGAAATTGCTCAATGAGCAATTGACGAGCGAACTCACGGCGATCAACCAGTATTTCCTCCATTCCAAAATGCAGGAAAATTGGGGCTTCACCGAATTGGCGGCGCACACGCGCAAAGAATCATTCGAGGAGATGGTTCACGCCGAGCAGATCACCGATCGCATTCTGATTCTCGATGGCCTACCCAACTATCAGCGGCTGTTCTCATTGCGGGTCGGCCAGACACTGCGCGAACAGTTCGAGGCAGATCTTGAGATCGAAATCGAGGTCGTCGGGCGCCTCAAGCCGGGCATCGTCATGTGCCGTGAGAAGGGCGATGCCACCTCAGCGAACCTCTTCGAGAAGATCCTCGCCGACGAGGAACTGCACATCGACTACCTCGAAACCCAACTGGAACTCATGGGCAAGCTCGGCGAGGAGCTGTACTCCGCTCAATGCGTGGCCCGCCCGCCCCAGTAGCGGGCCGATAACCGGCTCCGAGCTCAGCTGGTTGGTGCCGCGTAACCTGAGACGATGAGTCGAATAGGGGACTTCGCCGACGACGACGTCATGGGTTTCGCGGTCAAATCACCGGAATTAGGCGCCGCGATGGCCACATTTAGCCAAGCCGTGTACACCAAGGGCAGGTTGCCGATACGTGTCCGCGAGGCCGCCCGCATCGTGATCGCGCACGCCAATGAGTGTGTCGTCTGCCAGAACACCCGGGACTCCAAGGGCGAGGCCGGCGGCGTCGACGAAGAGTTGTACGACCATGCCACGCAGTGGCCGACCTGGCCTGGCTACAGCGATTCCGAGCGGGTAGCGATGGAGTACGCCCATCGGTTCGCCACCGACCATACCGGCCTTCGCGATGACGAGGACTTCTGGGAGCGCGCGAGCATGCACTTCGACGACGACATGCTGACGGATCTGGCCATCTCGTGTGCGATGTGGGTTGGCATGGGCCGCATGTTGCGGACCCTCGACGTCGGCCAGAGCTGCAAGATCACACTCTAGGTGTTGGCGGGGCCGCACCAAGCCTGGTAACGATGGCTGATATGGCCACCAAACCGCTCGCCGCCGCAGCCATCGCTCAGCTGGAGGCCGACGGAGTCTCAACTCTGATCGGGACCGTCGTCAACTCCGCCGGGCTCACCCACGCCAAGACCATTCCGCTACGGAGGATGGCAGCGTTCGCCGATCCGGGCCTGGGAGCAAGTCCGGTCTGGCATGTGTTCGCTATCGACCAAACCGGCATCGTGATGGGTGAATCTACCGGGGTGGTCGGCGACGAGCGGATCCGTATCGACTTGGGTGGATTGCGAA
>JBMYXJ010000107.1:0-7818 GCA_049608285.1 Mycobacterium sp.
CTGCTGATCACGATCCCCGCGGATCGGGTCGCTGGCGTCGCACGGATATCTCCGAGGCCGAGATCGAGGCCGCGAACTGGTTCCCCACCGCAGGGCAGTTGGCGTCCTAGACCGGGTTGAGCCCAGTAACCGCCAATCCTCCGGCAAGCGGTATCGCGGGAATCGCCGCAAAGGCAAACAGCACCTGCTTATCGCCATCATCTGGGCACACGCTGGACATCGGTCGCCCCTATCAGGAACTCAGCTCCGACTAGTTCACGCCCCGCATCGACCCTGAGAACGAAACCCGCCGCCTCGTCAATGGCTTCAAGGTCGATAGCCTCAAGGTCACGTCCAGGCCACCGTGAACCATCCGACGCCGCCTGAGAGCACACCCGCGCAGATCGACCGGCTCCGCGGTGTGGCTTCGCCCTGCCCGGTCACCTTCGATTCACCACAGCCGAAAAGTCCAGGCTTAGCCACTACGGTGCGACTCGCGCCGGGCCAGTTCGGCCAGCATCCGGTTGTAGGCCGCCAAATCCGCGTCATCGTCACGGTCGGCGGCTCGGTCAAGCCGCTTAGCCGTGCGCTGGTCAGTGCGCCGCCACTGGACAAACAATGCGACCAGCACCACCACGAGGGGAACTTCGCCTGCAGCCCAGGCAATTCCGCCCCCGAGGCGCTGATCGCCCAGGAGGTCGGTATGCCAATCCAGCTTCAGCGATCGATAGAAGTTTTCGCCGATCACCGACTGGGTTCCCATCAAGACCACACCAAAGAACGCATGCAGCGGGAGCGAGGCGAACACCATTGCCAGCTTGCCGATAGACGGTATCGGCCGCGGCGTCGGATCCACACCGATGACGACCCAGTAGAACAAATAGCCGCTGAGCAGGAAATGCAGGTTCATCGCGACGTGGGCACCGTGGCTGCCGGCGGCAGCGTCGAAGATACCGCTGAAGTAGAGGCCGTAGAACCCGACAACGAACAACGCCGTCGCCACGAACGGGTTGGTCAATACCCGAGAAAACCGGGAATGCAGGGCGGCGAGCAGCCACTCGCGGGGCCCCGGCGGCTTGTCCCGTCCGGCAGCGGGCAAGGCCCGCAGTGCCAGCGTGACCGGCGCGCCGAGCACCAGCAGAATCGGCACCAGCATCGACAACAACATGTGAGCGACCATGTGCATGCTGAACATCGCCGGCATGTACCGGCCGATCCCCGACGACGTCGTCAACAGCAGCGCCAGACAGCCAAGAAGCCATGCCGCAGTCCTGCCGGCCGGCCAGCCATCACCCCGGCGTCTCAGCCTGCCCACAGCAGCGAGATAGATGATCCCGAATACCACTGCCGCGGTGCCCAAAAGCAAATCGAAGCGCCAATCGAACAACACCCTGCCCACCGTGGGAGGACCAGCAAAGTCGTACCCGATCTCGACCGCGGGGATCGACGGATTGAGGTTTCGCGGCGGCGGAGGCGGTGTGCGGCCCAAGGCAACTGCCACCCCGAACGTCAGACCGAAAACGGCCGCCTCGACCAGCGCCAAGCGGATCAACGGGCCCCGGGCCCCAACATCCTCGCGCAATGCGGCCACTCCCCTGCGGCGCTGTCGCCACCCCAGGTACCCCAGCGCGCACAACGCCGCCACCTTAGCCACGACCAACCAGCCATAGCCGGTGTGCACCAGGTCTTCCGGCCGAATCCGCACCAGCACGTTGATCACCCCGCTGAGCGCCATCGCCACGAAACACCACAGGGCCACAGCTGAGAAACGGCGCGCGGCCAAGTCGGCGTGTTCACCCCCCCGGAGCGCGTGGACCAGCAACGCCAACAGCCCGCCGGCCCACAGTGCACCGGCGATGATGTGAACGAGCAGGGAGTTGGTGGCGACGTCGTGCGACCCGCCCGAGGATGAGTGCCCGGTCAATGCCAGCGGCAGCAGCGTCACCAGAGATCCGATGAATAGCACCGGCGTCCACGACCACCGCAACACCGGCGCACTCACCAGGACCACGACGAAGGCGAACAACGCCGTCCATCGCCACGCACCCGCGACATCGATAAGGCTGGCGACCGACCAGATATCGGCCAGCCCCAGCGTCGACAGCGGCTGACCGCTGACATCGGATACAGTCAGCGCCACCATAAGGACCGCGCAGACAGCCCAAATCCCCGAAGCCGCCGTGCCCGTGCGCAAAGCGCGGTATCCGGCAACATCGAGCACGCCGTTGGCCTGGGGAGGCACCATGAAGGCGGCGAAAAGGAACGAGCCGGTTGCCGTAACCGCAGCGATTTCACCCGCGGCCTTCACGAACGGCAGCCCATAATTGGTGACCGGGCCGGGATCCGGCAGACCCGTGGCGGTCAGCGCGTCCGCCAACGCCAAGGCAGCCAGCGCCGCTGCGGTCACTCCGGCCAGCAACGCCACCCCGTAGAGCACCGACCAAACCGGCACACTGCGCACACCGGAGGTGGCGAGGCGGCCGGGGAACGTCATCCGCCTAGAGTATGGCCTCGCCGAATCGGACCTACTACAGAGACTCTCCACGCATCTGCCGGCGACTCCGCTCACGGGCGAAGAACTGGTCTCGCGCGTAGCCTTCGACCGTCTCCATGTCGGTCAGGACCCCGCGAAGCTCATCGCGGAACGCGATCCGTCGGGCAGCCAGGTCATCGGCGGGCTGGAGGAGTTGCTGGTCGACGGCGACCTGTCGAGCCGTGGTGAACAGCAACATCGACGCTGACTCGGTGCTGCGGACCACCCCCTGCGCCACGTACTGCTGACCCAACCCGAGCGCTTTTGTCGTCAGTTCCTTCTCGGAAACGTCAGCGGCGGCATCGATCAAGACGTCGGCGACGATCCGGTATGCCTCGAAGAATGGACGTAGCAGCGGCCCTGCGATCGCCGGACCTTTGGCGCGCAACAGTGCCTCGATCCGGTCGCCGCCGGCTGCCACATCCTCCTGCCAATTTTCATGCCAGGACATCTCCTGGGCGACGTGATCGCGAAAGCTCGCGGAGTCGGCGAAATAGAAATCGAACTTCAACAGATCCCGCAGTCGCATCGCCTGAGACCAAAAGGCCTCCAACCGGTCGGATTCCGCTCGTGCGGCGTGAGCGAGGGAAAGCTTCACCAGTGACGTCTCCAGGAACGCATCAATTAGTGAGTTCCGGTAGAACGCGGCCTCGTATTCGTCGTCCGGTGCGATGTACCAGACGGGTTCCCGACCGCCGTCGATCTGGGTCACCGGGTGTCCGTTGGACAACGCATCGACTGCTGCGCGGACCCCGTCGAGGGTGCGCAGCCTCAGCGCGCTGTTCGTCACCGGCGTCTGTTTGCGCTCGAGGTAGTCCAGCGAATCCTGCAGGGTGTGGTGCAGCTGGTCGAGAGTCAGTGCGACGCCACGGGTGCCGAGCAGCAACGCAGACACCAGCGCGGTCGCATTGACCGGGGTCACCTGGAGGATCCGCCACGCAACTTCGAACGCCATCTTCTGCAGCGCAAGGCGTTTGGCGTCCTGGTCGTCTTCCATCGGGCCGTGCGGCTCACCGAGATACTCGCGCATCGAGACCGCCTCGGGAAACCGCACATAGATCTTGCCGTAATTGCGTTCGCCCTGCGCCTTGATGAAGTTGTACATCCACGACAGCCCCTCGGGTGTTTTCTCCCCACCCCGCGCGTAGGCCGCGTACTCAGCGGTTTCATGCAGTTGATCGAAGCTGATCGACACCGGCTGCAGCAGGATGTCGTCACTGCGGCCGTCCAGGTAGGCGTCGGCTACGTAGGCGAGCAGACCAAGCTTGGGAGGCAACATCTTTCCGGTGCGCGACCTTGTACCCTCGATCGACCAACTGAGGTTGAATCGCTTCTCCACGATGTAGCCGACGAATTCGCGCAGCACGTACTTGTAGAGCGGGTCGTCGAGCTTGCGACGGATGAAGATGACGCCGGATCGACGCATCAGCGGACCCATCGCGCCAAAGGACAGATTGATGCCCGCGAAGGTGTGCACAGGCGGCAGTCGGTTCTCCTGCATCGCCACGGGCACAATCACACCGTCGAGATAGGACCGGTGAGAGAACAGCAGTACCGCTGGGTGGGATTCGAGCGCCTCCCGCATCGACTCGACCTCTAGGCGGTCGTAATCGATGCTGGGATCAAACCCTCTGCTGAAAATCGCGCGGCCCAGCGCCGGGATCAGATCAACGGAGAACCGGCTCCATCCGGTGCCAAGCTCCCCGAGCATCTCGCCGGCCTTGTCGACGGTTGCGCCGGGGATCTCTTCGAGCCCTTCACGGAACCGCGCGGAAGCCAGCATCTCGGGTTTGACCAGCCTAGGCGACTTGTACTCCGGTCCGAGCAGGCGAAGTTCGACGCGTTCGATGGCTAATATCGCCCGACGGATGACGAATCGTGCAAATTCCGTGGGGTTTTCGGCGACCGTATCGTCGCTCCACTGCCGGCGTAGCTCAGATACTTTCGCGGGTTCGCCCGCAACGACGCGGGCACGCGAGGGATCGCGCTTGAGTATGCGACGCTGCAGCAGCTTTGGCGGACGGTAGGTGTCTCGGCCCGAAAGAAGTGATGCCACCTTTGATCGTGTCGGTAAGCCGCCCGGCACCCAGAACACGCGCACCGGGACCACGGAGCGGTCCTCGTCGGCTTCGAGTAGATCGATGAGCTCGTCGACCACTCGCGCCGGTGGCTCGTCGTCGGCGGGCAGCTTGAGCACCTCGATGTTCGAGTCGGGATGTTCGCGGCGTTGCAGGTTCAACCAGTCGTTGAGCATTTCCTCTTCAGCCGGGGAGGACACAGACGCGAGCACAAGGGCGTCGTCGGTGGCGGTGAAGGCTGCCATCACGTCGGTACGGGCCTTCATGGCCGCCCCTTGGCGCGGGTGTTCTTAGTAGGGGCCTTCTGAGACGGCGTCTCGCTGGCGGCGGAAGCCTTGCCAGTGGCTTTCTTGGCCGCGGCTTCCTTGGCCGGAGCCTTCTTGGCCGAAGCCTTCTTGGCCGAAGCCTTCTTGGCCGAAGCCTTCTTGGCCGCGGCTTTCTTGGCCGGAGCCTTCTTGGCGCGTGCCGTGGCCCGCTTGTAGAGATCCGGGGTTGGCAGCTCGCCGTCCGGCCAGTCCTTGAGTGTGTCGAGATAGAGCTCGCGTACCTCGGCGATGCGGTCGGTCAAGTTCTCCTGAGTCCAGTCGTCGACCGGGATCGGTGGATAGACAGCGACATCGACGGTGCCGGCGTTGAACGTACTTGAGTCACGCGCAGCGATCACCTCAGCATTGCGGATCACGATCGGCACGATCGGGATGCCGGCCGACATTGCGATCCGGAATGCGCCCTTCTTGAACACACCGACCTCAGTGGTGTCCAGCCGGGTACCCTCCGGTGCGATAAGGATGGACAGACCTTTTCGTGCGAGCTCCTCGACCTTATGGAGGCCTTCTATGGCCTTGGCCGGGTCGTCTCGATCGATGAAGGCGGCATCCATGATCTTGCCCATGGTGCCCACGATGGGATCACTCTCGAGCTCCTTCTTGCCCACCGATGTGAAATTGTCACTGACCAGCCTTCCAGCGATCAGTGGATCCGCCTGATTGCGGTGGTTGAAGATGAACACCGCAGGCCGCCGCGCAGTCAAGTTCTCCTTCCCCAGAACCTTCAGGTTGATCCCGATGGCGTTCAGTAGGGTCCGCCCGAAAACCGAGGTGAAGAAGTTGACGCCCGCGCGGCGGTTGCGGGTCAGCAGACCGACACCGACCGCCCCGGCTGCGATCGGCATCATCGTCGCTATTCCAGCGGCAGTGCGCAGCTGTGACAACGGGCTCGTGCCACTGCGGCTGCTGAACCGCAGCACTGGCCACCCGCGCTTGGCGGCGACGGCGGCCATCTTGCCCGCGGGATTCGTCGGGCGAGGGTTGCCGACGAGGTACATCAGCGCGACATCCTCGTCGCCGTCGGCGTAGAAGTAACTCTTCGATAGATCGACGCGGTTCGCCCCAGCGAACTGCTGAACAGCCCGAGCCTTACCGGGCCCCCAAATGATCGGCCGCTGGACCTCGCCAGTAATCAGCCCGTCGCTGTCGGTCTCGAACTTGTTGCTCAGGACGTTCTGGATACCGAGAAACCGCGCCACGGGCTCAACCTGCACCGTCAGCGCCGATGAACTGAGTACGACGGTATGCCCGCGGGCCATGTGTGCACGAACGATCTCACGCATTTCCGGATAGATTCTGCTGACTATTTTCTGCACGAACAATCGCTCGGCCAGTTCATCAATGTCGGCGACGGAGTTGCCGCGCAGCATGCGGGCACCTTTGCCGATGAGGTCCTCGAACTCAGAGCGGCCCAGCTGATGGTTGAGCCCGGCCTGCACCATTCCGATGAACTCGCCGACCGACATCTGGCCGCGCCGGATCCGGTCCTGGGTCATCACAACGCCAGTGAAGCCTGCGACGAGCGTGCCATCGAGATCGAAGAATGCGCCAACCTCACGGCCCCGCGGGCTGGCTTTGACCTCGCTGACCGAACCCGGCAGCCGCATCTGATGACTGTTAGCCGGTGTACCCGATGTCATTGTGCGGCACTTCCATTAGATGAGAAGGGACGGGGTTCCTCTGCAGAGGTCGGTGGTGCTGAATTGAACGTCGCCGGCGAAGCGCGACCGTCGCCACCGAGAGCGAGGACTTCGTCGAAACCGGAAAGCAAGCAACTCGCGAGCAGATCCGGGTCGATGATCGATGCCCTGTCGTAGCGCAGAGTGATGGTGCAGTAACCGGACCGAGAAATAAGCACGGCCATCATCGCCACTCCGGGCAGCGGGCCCAGGCCATACTGCCGAAGCACTTTCGCACCTGCGATGAAGGTGTCCCCGGCGTAGACGGGCACATTGCTGGCCTGCACGTCAGAGTTCACGATGGACCCCGCTAGGGATTCCAGCACGGTGTCGGGCAGCAGGCTCACGACCGGGGCGATAGCACCGACCATGTCCAAGGCACGCTCGTCTCGCTTGCGAGTCATCTGCGATCGGATGTTCTTGATGCGGACTCCGGGGTCGGCCAGGCCGATCGGCGCCGCGAGGTTGACACCGGCGAATCTGTTTCCCCCGGCTGGATCTGCATCGGAACGCAGGTTCACCGGGACAGCCATCGGCAGCGTGTCGACCGGGATCCCCTTAGCCTGGTGATAGAGCCGCAGCGCACCGCACAACCCGGCAAGATAGGCATCGTTGATCGACCCGCCGGCCGCCTTTGCCGCACGGTGCAGATCTCCGAACTTGATATCGATGGCCTCACTACGCGAGGACAAGCTGCGGCGGCGCAGCAGCGGTGACGGGTCGGCAACTGGCCCGATCACCCGCACGCCCGACATCGTGTAATCAATGGCGCTGCCAAGTCGCGACACTGGATCGCGCACCGCGTGTCCCAACGCCTGCGCGGCGCCGAACAATACGTCGCGCACACCTCCGACTACGGTGCCAGGCAGCCGATTGATCCCGTAACGCATCAGATCGTTGGGCGACAGGTCAGAGGGGATAGGAAGTGGCGCGGTGTCCTGCACAGGCGGGTCACGCTCAAGATCGTAGAGGTTGGCAAACATCTCCACGCCGCCGACGCCGTCAGTGACGGCATGGCTGAGATGCACCATCAGTGCCGCCTGCCCGTTCTCGACGCCCTCGACGAGGGTCGCTGTCCACAGCGGGCGGGAGATGTCCAGCGGCGACTGGGCGGCAACTTCGACGAGATCCATCACCTGGCGCAGGGTGCCCGGCTCAGGGGCACGCACGCGGCGAAGGTGGAAGTCGAGGTTGAAGTCAGGATCCACGACCCAGCGCGGAGC
>JBMYXJ010000108.1:0-7798 GCA_049608285.1 Mycobacterium sp.
TGGCGTCGGCGGTGACCTATATTACCGACAAGTAAGGTGGAGCTATGAGTCCGGTGACCACCACTTATCGCATGTGGCAACGGCTAGAGCGGCTCCCTGCGGGCCAGCGGTTGTTCTCGGCCGCCGCGATGGCCCGGGTGCCCTATTTCGCGTCGATTCTTCCGCACGTGCGGCGCATGGAGCCCGGCTTGGCCGAGGTGGACGTTCCTAAGTGGTTCTTCGTGCACAACCATCTGCACACGGTGCACGCCATCGCGTCGTGCAACGCCGCCGAGATGGCCATGGGCATGCTCATGGAGGCGACTGTTCCGACGAGCCACCGCTGGATTCCCAAAGCGATGAACGTGCAGTATTTGCAGAAGGCCGCCACATCGCTTCGCGCCACAGCAAGTGTCGAACCGCCCGACTTTGCCGCCATTACCGAGGGAACCGAAGTCGTGGTGCCAGTCAGCGTGACCGACCGAAGCGGCATCGAGGTGGTGCACGCCGAGATCACGACGTGGGTGACCCCGGCCGGCCGTGCGGATGGAGCCGTCGATGGGTGATGTCTACCGAAGACTGGCCCAGAACTGGCAATGATGAGTCTGCGCGAAGTCGGCGGTCATGCGGCTTCCGTCGGGCTGCAGCGACATCACCAGGTCGGAGGCTCCGACGTCGGGCCAGTGGGGCTGACCGTCGGCCTGCGGAGCGCCCGTAGTCACGAACTGCGCCCAGTAGTCGATCATCTGGTTGGACAGTTTCTGTTGGGCAGCATTGAGCGGCGGCGCGCCACCGACGTCGAACAGATAGCGAAGCTCCAACGAGTGGCTCGCCCCGACCGGAAACGGCAAGGTGCGCAGTGGATCGGGCGCCGGCGCGCCGCGGTCGTTGAACTCGTAGGAGTAGACCGGATCGCCATCACGGGCCAGCGCCTCAGCCATGCGGTCGCCGACACAGGCGAACATCCCGTCGGTGACAGCGGCCGAATACGCCACCGGGACGCTGTCGAATTCACTTAGCGGATATTGCTCGGCAACCGCGGCAGAGTCATCACCGAACGTGGCAGCCAACAGGCCCGGGTAGTCCGACGCCGTGTAGGACTTACCTTGGCGCAGATACTCCAGGGCGACGAACAGTGTGAACTCGTCACGGGTCGTTCCGATCATGACGGGAACTCGCGCGGCCTGACCTTCGCTGAACCCCTTTACCGGGTTGACCGGCAGCGTTACCGTGCCGCTCACCGGGCCGATGAGGTCGTCGTCTCCAATATTGTAGTACCACAGCGGTTTCCGCAATTTTTCCAGAGGTAAAGCGCGCAGGCATGCAGCTGCAGAACTCACGTCAGCGCACCCTACTTGGGCTGCAAAGTCGAGGCTGCGGGCTTCGGCTACCGGCAACGCGGCCTGCGCCTCGCATGGCGCGCTCTGGATGATGGCCGCGTCGAACAGCCCTCGGGAACCGGGGGCGACGAGGTGGTCGCACACCGACATGCCACCCGCAGACTCGCCGGCGAGCGTCACTTGGCCGGGATCGCCGCCGAACTGCGCGATGTTGTCACGCACCCAACGGAGGGCGGCCTGCTGATCGACGAGGCCATAGTTCCCCACATCGCCTGCTGGTCCCAGCGCAGGATGCGCAAGGAACCCCAGCACGCCGAGCCGGTAGTTGACCGTGACTACGACGATGTCACCGCGGGAGGCCAGGCGGCGCGCGTCGTATACGCCGCCGCTGCCGTTGACGAACGAGCCGCCGTGGATCCAGACCATCACCGGCCGCGGCCGCGCCGGCTCTGAATCTGGACTCGCGGCCGGGGTCCAGATGTTGAGCGTCAGGCAATCCTCATCGGTTTCTCGGCCAAGCTCGATATCGCCCTCGAGGTCCTGGATGCACCGCGATCCGAGATGGCCGGCATCGTGTACTCCGTCCCACTGCGGTGCCGGCTCAGGATCTCTCCATCGCAGCTCCCCGACTGGCGGTGCTGCGTAGGGGATTCCGGCGAAATAGCGGTGGTCGTTGGCTAGGACACCGCGCACTGCACCCGCTGTTGTCCGCTCCAACGCCGGGTCCGTCTCTGCGGGTTCGCGTTCCTGTTGCCCCCGGGCACACCCAGCCGCCATCGCCACGGCCACCACGACGCATACGGCGCGGCTGGCAACTGATGCGAACATCACAAGTTCGGAGCCTAATAGCCACAAGGTGCCGCGCGCCTTCCCCCGGACCGCGGCCATCGCCTACACTCTCAGAATTGACACCCGTCAACTATTCGGGGCCTCAGCGAGGAGACTTCATGAGCCTATCGACAATGGGGGACGCCACGAAGGTCCTGGCCGATCCGATGGCCTACGCCGACGATGCCCGCCTGCACGCAGCGCTTGCCCATCTGCGTGCCAACGAACCCGTGGCTTGGGTAGACAACCCGCCTTATCGCCCGTTCTGGGCGATCACCAAACACAGCGACATCGTAGCCATCGAGCGCGACAACGAGTTGTTCATCAGTGGCCCCCGGCCGCTGTTGATGCCTGCCGAGGGCGACGACGTGATGAAACAACATCAAGATGCCGGGATCGGCCTTCGGACCCTCATCCACATGGACGACCCGCACCACCGCGACGTCCGCAAGATCGGTGCGGACTGGTTCCGGCCGAAGGCGATGCGCGACCTCAAGGTCCGGGTTGACGAACTGGCCAAACGGTATGTCGACCGAATGCGCGACATCGGTCCTGAGTGTGATTTCGTCACCGACATCGCGATCAATTACCCACTCTACGTGATACTTTCGCTACTCGGCCTGCCTGAGGATGACTTCCCGCGGATGCTGAAGCTCACCCAGGAGATGTTCGGCGGGGATGATGCCGAACACAAGCGTGGTGCAGGTACTACCGAAGACCTGCTCGCGGTGTTGATGGACTTCTTCGCCTATTTTTCGGCGCTGACCGCCGCACGTCGTGACCATCCCACAGACGATCTGGCTTCCGCGATCGCCAATGGCACGATTGACGGCAAGCCGCTCTCGGACATGGACACCGTCTCCTACTATGTGATTGTTGCCAGCGCGGGCCACGACACCACCAAGGACGCCATTTCCGGCGGATTGCGCGCACTCATCGACAACCCGGATCAACTCGCTCGTCTCCGCGGCGATCTGGGCCTGATGGGAACCGCCGTCGAAGAGATGATCCGCTGGACCACGCCGGTGAAAGAGTTCATGCGGACAGCCACCGCCGACACCGAGATCCGCGGAGTGCCGATCGCCAAGGGCGAGTCAGTGTACTTGGCCTACGTCTCGGCCAACCGCGACGAAGAGGTCTTCGACGAACCGTTCCGATTCGACGTGGGCCGAGATCCGAACAAGCATTTGGCCTTCGGATACGGCGTGCATTTCTGCCTCGGCGCCGCCCTGGCACGGATGGAGATGAACAGCCTGTTCAGCGAACTGCTGCCCCGATTGGAGTCGATCGAGCTGGCCGGCGAACCCGAACTGTCGGCCACCACTTTCGTCGGCGGTCTCAAGCACCTGCCTGTTCGCTACTCGCTGAGGTAATGAACTCAGCCGCGCGGTGGCTAACCATCACGATAGTCGCGTGCGGCCCGCGGCTGGGGATCGCCGGCAGTATCGATCCGTCGACCACCCATAGCCCGTCCACCCCGAAGACCCGGCACCGATTGTCGACCACAGCTGCCCGGTCCCCGGCGGTGCCCATCTGAGCGCTACCGCATAGATGTTGGGACGTCGCCCACAGTTCCTCGGGTTGCACTGTCGAACAAGCGATTTCGGATGCCAGTTGAGTTCCTGCGCGCAGCAGCTGGATGTCTGCAGACTCGCTGTCATAGCGATGCTCGATCACCGGGGCGACGTCCGGGTCAGCCGATGCCAACATGACCCGGCCCCTAGAACGGGGACGCATCAACGCCACCCCGAGATGTGGCTGATCGGCAAGGCCTTCGCGACGGCCGCTTGTCAGGGCGCTGAAGCCCGCCGTGTACGCCCTAATCTCCAGGCCGTCCCGTGTAGCCAATATGGCCTCTAGTGGTGGACTCCCGCCGGCCGGAGTCCAGCTCACCGGCAACACCCATTCCGGGTGGTCAACGGTGCTGCCACCGACGGGGAGGGCGACTTCGACGGGTACGCCTGCAGCGCACAGCACCTGCTCCGGTCCGATGCCGGACAGCATCAGTAGATGCGCTGAGCCGATAGCTCCTGCGCACAGCACAATCTGGTCAGCGGTCAGGACAAGCTTTCCGTGCGGCCCGCGGCACTCAACGGCGGCTACCCGTCCCTTTGCGATCTGGATCCGTCCGCCCCTGGTGCCGGTCAGCAGTGTGAGGTTTCGACGACGCAGCGCCGGCAGCAGGAAGGCGGCCCCGGGGCCGACGCGGTTCCCGCCGTTGATGTTCAAGGGCACCGCACCCACACCCCATTTGACTGGCGACTCCGGCGTCGAGCCGTTGAGATCGCTGATCCAGTCGAAGCCCGCTCCCAGGGCGGACGCGACGAACGACTCTGTACAGCCATCGAATTCGGCAACCCGGCGCACCGTGATCGGTCCATCGGACCCGTGTAGCGGGTCGTCGAAGTCGAGATCGTTCTCAATGGCTTTGAAGTGCGGCAGGACATCGGCCCATGCCCAGCCGTCTTGCGCCCAGCCATCGATATCCGAGGGCAGAGCGCGGCAGAAGTATCCGCCGTTGATCGCACCCGACCCGCCGACCACCGCGCCACGCACGAGCTGCACGTGCCGTTCCGGCGTGTCGGTCAAGGTGGTCAGGTAGCGACGTACCACGGAGCTGGCCGACCCGATCGGAAGCCGCAGACCATCGGTGATCTGGCTGAGCACTCGCGGATCCGCTGGCCCGGGCCCCGATTCGACGACGGTCACCTGGCACCGTTCGTCAACGGAAAGCCTCTCAGCAAGCACCGATCCCGCGCTTCCTGCGCCGACAATCAGAACATCACTGTGCACGCGGACAGCGTTCAGGGCTGGAACCGCGGCTTGAGCGCCCCGGCGTGGCGCTCACGTATGACCCCGCTCCACAGCCCCAGGCCGTAGGCGATGTCGTCCAGCCGTTTGAGCAGAAGGTAAGTGAACAACCCGACACGCTTGACGTCATCGTCGTCGGCATTACCGTTGTACTTGCCGCTGCGGGTGATCCAGTCGAACACGCCGTCCAGTACGGCGGCCACCAGCACCACGCGGCGACAGCGCCGCGACAGCACCGCAGCGACAAGTGCGATCGGCCAGTAGTGCCGACAGATCGCCGATGCCAACAGCGGTACAGCCGACCACAGCCCCTGAGCGGCGACGACCGCGACCTCCATAGGCTCGGTCGGCACGGTGGACAGCGACCTGGCGATCCGGCGTCCGGTGATCGCCGCGACCAGGAAGGATCCCAGGTTTCCCAGGCGCGAGCCGATGGCCGCCAGGATCCACACCACCAACGTCCACCCCGAAATCACCAGTGGGGCGGTCTTGCCAGGGTGCCGGATCGCCAGCGGCGCTGCTGACTGACCGTAGAAAGTCTTACGTGCAAGCCACTTTCGCAGCTCAGCGCGGTGATCGTGGGCGACCATCGCTATCGGTTCGTAGCGCAGTCGCGCCCCGGCTTCGCTGAGCCGCCAGCACAGGTCGACGTCCTCGCCGGATACCAGTGACTCGTCGAAGCCCCCGATCTCGATGAGGGCGCGGCGGCGGCAGATGATCGCGGCGCTGGGCACGTAGGACACTGTCCCCAGCGGGACGACCGGCGCCTCCCGCAAACCTAGGTCAAGCGAAGACCGCACCGCCTCGTAGCGTGCCACCGCGCTGTCAGAGGGGTTCAATGCAACGATCCGTGGTGCCACGAGGGCCACCGCGGGGTCGCAGAAGTGCCCAAGCAGGGCCTCTAGCCATCCGCGACGGGGCAGCACATCGGAGTCCAGGAAAGCGACGAGTTCGGTCTCACAAGCCCGCAGCCCGGCATTGCGCGCGGCTGACGGACCCTTGCTGCGTGAATTTCTCAGAACCTTTACATCACAGTGCATTCCCTCGAAGTCAGAGTCGAGCACTGGCGTCACCGAGCCGTCGTCCACGACGACCACGCGCAGCCCCCGCAAGGAAGAAACCAGCCGCTGGAGCCCGGAAGGGTTGTCCCGCACGGGGATAACGACGGTGACATCTCGGTGTGAAGGTCCACTCAGGGGGCGGGGATGGGCGACCGTGGCGTCCAACAGCGTGCGGGCCAGCTGGGCGCTAACGGCGTCACGCACTTCGAGCCTGCCGCCGTTGAGCATGGTCTGTGCCGCAGGCGCCAGTCGAAGCAGACGGGTAGGTGACCCGCCGAGAAGGGCAGCGCCCTCGCCGAGGACCCGCACCCGCCGGTCCACCTGAACAGCAAACCCGTCGGGCAGGCGCAGCCCGCTCATCTCAACATCCCCTGGCGATCGGGCGCCCACCGAATGACTCGCTCTAGACACGTGTCAACCATCTCGGCAAAAACTCTGCGGCCTTCGTCGGCAGTTGCCGTGGTGGAATCCCCGAGCACTCCCAGCGAACTCACAGCCGCGACCCCCCCGCGAAGCATTTGCGGCATCAGCTCGGCCAAAGGAGCCAGGTTTCCCACGACTCGCTGCTCCTGCCTGACCGCTTCCGGTGAGATATGCATCAATACAGATGTTTCTGTATTGCCTGCGTGGGCGTCGGCGTCGTTGGCGCTGCATGCACACCAGCCCACGTCCCGCCCCTCAGACCGTATAAGGGCCACCGCACGGCCCAATGCCTCGACATTCCCGCCGTGACCATTGACGAAGACGAGACGAGAGGCCCATTGGCAGGCGGATCGCGCGAATTCCATGAGAACTTCTACCAGCACCGATGTCCCAATCGACACGGTCCCGGCGAAGCCTTCGTGCTCACCACTGGCACCGTAGCTGATAGCTGGGGCGACCAGCCAGTTGGACTCAACCCCGGCGCAAAGGCGCAGGGTAAGCGCATGCGCCACGGCCGTCGCGATGCGGGTGTCGGTATCCAAAGGCAGGTGGGGTCCATGCTGCTCGGTGGAACCTACGGGCACGACCAGCGCGGGCGACGTGTTGTGCACCTGTCTCGACGTTGAGTTCCCGAGCTCGCTGGGGAAAGCCACGCGACGATGGTAGGCCGAATTCACCTGGCATGCACCAATTGTTCGTGCATGCGTGCCAATTGATTTTCCGCGATCGGCTCGCAGCCATCGATCAGGAATCACGCTAGCCCCCTGCGCCACGCCAGTATCAGGAAACGGCTCGGCAGAGCAGTGCAGGCTGAGGCCGAATCACACCCCTAGGGCGCGGGTGAAGCCATCGGGGATAAGGACATCCTCGCTAGTCAACTCCTGGATCGAAGATTTGCCGAGGCCCATCAGCGCGGAGTCGATGCCACTGCGCATTATGTCAAGTACGTTCTCGACTCCAGCCTGCCCGTTGGCGGCCAAACCCCACAGATAGGCCCGGCCGATCATGACCGCCCGAGCGCCCAGTGCAACGGCCTTGACCACATCGCTACCGCGGCGGACCCCGCCATCGAGCAAAACTTCGACCTGGTCGCCCACCGCGTCGGCGATTGCCGGCAGACAACGGATGGCCGCGGGCGTGCCGTCGAGGTTATTGCCGCCGTGGTTGGACACGGTGATCGCCGAAACACCAACATCGACAGCACGTTTGGCGTCGTCGACGCGCACCATACCCTTGAGCAGGAGCGGACCGTCCCACAGTTCGCGCAGCCAGGCGATGTCTTCCCAGGTCGGCGGCGGAGTGCCCATCCATTCTCCGTAAGCCTGGAAGAACGTTGGACCGGCCTCACCGCGTCTG
>JBMYXJ010000109.1:0-7723 GCA_049608285.1 Mycobacterium sp.
AGCGCCCGGTGACCCGCATTGGGAATTCTCTGGTCCATATGTCGCCACCCGAGGTGGTTGCGTGCCCAGTAGCGCTGCCGGAACACCGGGTCTGAGGTGAACTGTCGGATCGTCATCGGATTGCTGGGCGGGGAATCCGGCCCCCGGTAATCGGGGATCCCCGAATCGGTGGATATCCCGGCACCGGTCATCACCGCGAGACGCTTGCCACGCAGCAGCGCGACAAGTTCGGGGGACTCCACCTAACCGAATGTAGGTGATCCGGCCATGCGCCCGACGAGCCAATTCGCACCCGGTGGCCAAATCCGCGCCATCGACGGGCGACAATGGTGTGGATGAACTTTTACTCGGCCTACGACCAGGGATTCGTGCGTGTCGCTGCCTGCACGCAGCACACCGCGATCGGCGATCCCGTGGCCAACGCCGAGGCGGTGCTGCGGATGGCCCGCGAATGCCACGACGACAATGTGGCGCTGGCGGTATTCCCCGAGTTGACACTCTCGGGCTATTCGATCGAAGACATTGTCATGCAGGACGCGCTGCTGGAAGCGGTCGAAGCGGCGCTGCAGACGGTGGTCGCCGGGTCGGTGGACCTGTTGCCGGTGCTGGTTGTCGGTGCACCGCTGCGATGCGGGCACCGGATCTACAACACCGCGGTCGTCGTGCACCGGGGCCGTGTTCTGGGCGTCGTGCCGAAGTCCTACCTGCCGACCTACCGCGAGTTCTACGAGAAGCGTCAGATGGCTGCTGGCGACGACGAGCGCGGCAAGCTCCGGTTGGGCGATGAGGAGGTGCCGTTCGGGCCCGACCTGTTGTTCGCCGCCACCGACGTGCCCGGGTTGGTGCTGCACGTGGAGATCTGTGAGGACATGTTCGTTCCGGTGCCGCCGAGTGCCGAGGCCGCGCTGGCCGGGGCCACCGTGCTGGGGAATCTGTCCGGCAGCCCGATCACCGTAGGCCGGGCGGAGGAGCGTGGCCTGTTGGCGCGGTCGGCGTCGTCGCGGTGTCTGGCCGCTTACGTCTATGCCGCGGCCGGTGAAGGCGAATCGACGACGGACCTCGCCTGGGATGGCCAGACCATGATCTGGGAGAACGGGGTGTGCCTGGCGCAATCCGAACGCTTCCCGAGTGGCGCACGCCGCTCGACCGCAGATGTCGACCTCGACCTGTTACGCAATGAGCGGCTGCGGATAGGCACCTTCGATGACAACCGGCGCCACCACCTGGTCGATGAAGACTCCTTCCGGCGCATCGAGTTCCTGCTGGACCCGCCCGGCGGTGACATCGGCTTGCTGCGTGAGGTGGAGCGATTCCCGTTCGTGCCCGCCGATCCGGCACGGCTCGAGTGGGACTGCTATGAGGCCTACAACATTCAGGTGTCCGGTCTGGAGCAGCGGCTGCGCGCGCTCGACTATCCCAAGGTGGTGCTGGGCTTATCCGGTGGGCTGGACTCGACGCACGCGTTGATCGTCGCCGCCAAGGCAATGGATCGAGAGGGGCGGCCGCGCAGCGATATCCTGGCGTTCACCCTCCCGGGCTTCGCCACCGGTGAACGCACGAAGAACAATGCGACCCGGCTGGCCACCGCGCTCGGCGTGACCTTCGAGACCATCGACATCACGTCGACGGCCGAGTTGATGCTCAGCGAGATGGATCATCCGTTTTCCCGCGGCGAGAAGGTCTACGACGTCACGTTCGAGAACGTGCAGGCCGGCCTGCGTACCGACTACCTGTTCCGACTGGCCAACCAGCGCGGTGGCATCGTCCTGGGCACCGGGGATCTCTCGGAGCTGGCGCTGGGCTGGTCGACTTACGGTGTGGGCGACCAGATGTCGCACTACAACGTCAACGGCGGAGTGCCTAAAACGTTGATCCAGCACTTGATCCGTTGGGTGATCTCGTCCCAGCAGTTCGCCCCCGCGGTAGCCGAGGTGCTGCAGTCGGTGCTGGACACCGAAATCAGCCCCGAGCTGGTACCGACGGGCGAGAACGAGGAGATCCAGAGCAGCGAGGGCAAGGTCGGACCGTATGTGCTGCAGGATTTCTCCCTCTTCCAGGTGCTGCACCACGGCTTTCGGCCATCGAAGGTGGCGTTCCTGGCCTGGCATGCCTGGAGTGATGCCGAGCGCGGCAACTGGCCCCCCGGCATTCCGGAGCATGAGCGTCCGTCATACACACTGGGTGAGATCAGGTACTGGCTGCAGGTGTTCGCCCAGCGCTTTTACTCGTTCTCGCAATTCAAGCGATCAGCGATGCCCAATGGCCCCAAAGTGTCCCGCGGTGGCTCCCTGTCGCCCAGGGGAGATTGGCGTGCGCCGTCGGACATGTCGGCACGCATCTGGCTCGACGAGATCGAGCGCTCGATTCCCAGTGATTAGGGCGCTGATGCTGCACTTGCGGCGGGATGCCCTCGGCGTGTCGTCACCCCGGTCGCGACTTCAACGCCTCACTCGTCCGACGCCGGGAATGAAGCGGCCCACGGTGGCGAGGTAGTCGCGGTAGGCGTCGCCGTGCGTAGCCTTCAGGTAGGGCTCCTCGACGGCGCGGACCTGGAGTTCGATCGTCGTGACCACCAGCGCGAAACCAATCAGCGCGAAGAGGTTCGGAGTCACCAGCATGATGCCGAACGCAAAGACGACCATCGCAGTGAAGATCGGGTTGCGGACAACGGCGAATGCTCCGCTGTGAACAAGCGTCGTGGTCTCGGTGTGGTCGACACCGATGCGCCACGAGTCGCCCATGTCGAGTTGCGAGTAGAGGGTCCCCGCGATGCCTAGACCCGCGATGACGACACCGAGAATCTGAATCCACGCAGCGTGCAACACGCCGGGCGGCGCCACCCCACCGAGCAACTGCAGTACCGGGGCGATGACGACGATCGCGAACGCGACGACGAACCCGGCACCGGCGATCCACTCGACCGATCCCGGGCGTCCGCTGATACCCCGGAAGCCGGTCGATCCTGTTCGTCGCCGCTGTACCCAACTCCGCCAACCGAATCCGAGCACGGCGAAGACCGCGAGCAACGCGAGCGCGATGATGGGCATGTCAGCTCCTGTTCTTCCGATGCTCTAGTGGCAGCACGGATCGCCCCGCCAGGCGTTGAGGCCTTCGCGCACCGCCAGCGCGGCGATGCCCAATGCGGCAACCGGATCGGCCCACGACCAGCCGAGAACCCCGTTGAGCACCAGGCCGCCCAGCAGGACCGCAGACAGATAGGTGCACAGCAGCGTTTGTTTGGCATCGGCCACCGCTGACGCCGAGCCGAGTTCGCGACCGGTGTGTCGCTGAGCGAGTGACAGCGTGGGCATGATCACCAGGCTCGCCGCCGCGAGGGCGATGCCGACGCCTGATGGCTGGGGCTCCCGTAGCCCGGCCAGCGCAATGACGGCCTCGATGCTGACGTAGCAGGCCAGCGCGAAGAAGCAGAAAGCGATGAAACGCAGAGCGGTCTTCTCCCGCGATTCGGGGTCCTTGGCCGAGAACTGCCACGCTACCGCTGCTGCCGAGGAGATTTCGACAACGGAATCAAGCCCAAATCCGATCAGCGCTGACGACGACGCTCGGGTGCCCTCGATCAGCGCGATCGTCGCTTCGATGACGTTGTAGGTAATCGTCGCGGCCACCAACAGCCGAACCCGGCGGGTCAGCACAGCGCGACGTGTCGCCGTCGTCGGCATCAGCAGCACGCAGGGTCGACGTCCAGCACGAGGCCGACGAGATCGGTGAGGGCGTGAGCGATTCGCGGGTCTGATAGGTCGTAGCGGCTGCGGCGGCCCTCGGGGGACACAGTGACCAGGCCGCAGCCCCGCAGGCAGGCCAGGTGGTTGGACAGGATCTGGCGCGACACCCCGATGCGCTCGGCCAGCTCGGACGGGTAGCCGGGGCCCTCCCGCAGGATCAGCAGGATCTTCGTGCGCGTGGGGTCCGACAAGGCGCAGCCGAATCGAGACAGGGCGTCGGTACCGATTACGGCGTGCATCAGGCAAACAGTACACGAAAGGCTGTATTCAGAAAACGATGAATTATCTGGATCGAAAACCCCTGAGACCCGCGGCCATGGCGCCATCGCTAGTTCCCAGCACTTGGTTGCATAGGCAGGTCCGATAAGCTGCGCTAATGACTCTGCACGCTCCGGAGCGCAGGCAGGCAGCGGAGGATCCGTCGCCGCAGCGAAGCGAGGCGACTGACAGCCTCCGCGAGCAGGTACTCAGCGCCGCACGGCGATCGCGCGCTGCCGCTCGTGGGTTGGCGACGCTGAGCACAGCGGTCAAGGACCGGGCGCTGGGGATCGCCGCCGACCACGTGTTGATGAACACCCGCGCGATCATGGATGCCAACAAGGCCGATCTTGACGTCGCCCGAGCGGCGGGAACCTCGCCTGCGATGCTCGACCGCCTAGCGCTGGACCCGGGCCGCATTGAGGGCATTGCCGACGGGTTGCGGCAGGTAGCCGCACTACCGGATCCGGTCGGTGAGGTATTGCGGGGCCGCACGCTGCCCAACGGGTTGCAGCTTCGTCAACAGCGCGTTCCACTCGGCGTGATCGGAATCGTTTACGAGGGCCGCCCCAACGTGACCGTCGACGCGTTCGGATTGACGCTGAAGTCGGGCAATGCCGTGCTGCTGCGCGGTAGTTCATCGGCGGCGAACTCGAACGCCGCACTGGTTACCGCGCTTCGCGAGGCGCTGGAAGCCGAGGAACTCGACGGCGACGCCGTGCAGCTGCTGCCGAGCGCGAATCGGGACAGTGTTACGCATCTGATTCAGGCCCGCGGCCTGGTCGATGTCGTGATCCCGCGAGGCGGAGCCGGGCTGATCGATGCTGTCGTGCGCGACGCTCAGGTGCCGACGATCGAGACCGGTGTCGGCAATTGTCATGTCTACGTACATGAGTCGGCGGACCTTGAGATGGCCGAGCGCATCCTACTCAACGCCAAGACGCGCAGACCCAGCGTGTGCAACGCCGCGGAGTCACTGTTGATCGACGCGGCTGTCGCCGATTTCGCGGTGCCCAGGCTGGTCGGGGCGTTGCAGGACGCGGGTGTGACGGTGCACGCCAATCCGACCGAGGATGAGTTGCGCGCGGAGTTCCTCTCGATGGACATCGCGCTGGCGATCGTTGATGATCTCGACGCAGCGATCGCGCACGTCAACGAGTACGGTAGCGGCCACACTGAGGTGATTGTTGCGGCGAACCTTGCTGCTGCACAACGCTTTGTCGACCAAGTGGATGCCGCAGCGGTGATGGTGAATGCCTCCAGCGCGTTCACCGACGGAGAGCAGTTCGGTTTCGGTGCAGAGATCGGAATCTCGACCCAGAAGCTGCATGCCAGAGGTCCGATGGGCCTGCCAGAATTGACATCGACCAAGTGGATTGTGTGGGGCTCGCCCGTTACCGGCCACACCCGCCCGGCTTGAGTCAGGAGACCTGATGAGCATCCCCGCACGTCCGGTGCCGATGTTCGCCGACATCCCCGACGTCGCGGGACGGCTGGCCCAGACTGGCTACCTGCCCGACACCGCGACGGCCACCGCGGTGTTCCTCGCCGACCGGCTGGGCAAGCCGCTGCTGGTCGAGGGGCCTGCGGGTGTAGGCAAGACCGAGTTGGCCCGCGCCGTCGCCGAGTCCACCGGCTCGGAGCTGGTGCGGTTGCAGTGCTACGAGGGTGTCGACGAGGCCCGAGCACTCTACGAGTGGAACCACGCCAAGCAGATCCTGCGTATCCAGGCCGGAAACGCGGGTGCGGGGGGCGACGGTGAAGACTGGGACCGCACCAAGGGCGACGTATTTTCCGAGGAGTTCCTGCTGTCGCGCCCACTGCTCACCGCGATCCGTCGCACGGGGCCGACAGTGCTGCTGATCGACGAGACCGACAAGGCCGATATCGAGATCGAGGGCCTGTTGTTGGAGGTTCTCAGCGATTTCGCGGTGACGGTACCCGAGCTCGGCACCATCGCAGCCACCCGAAAACCGCTGGTGGTGCTCACATCGAATGCGACCCGGGAGTTGTCCGAGGCGCTCAAGCGGCGCTGCCTGTTCCTGCACATCGACTTCCCCGACCCCGACCTCGAGCGGCGCATTCTGCTGTCACGGGTGCCCGAGCTGCCAGAACACATCGCCGAGGAGTTGGTGCGCATCATCGGTGTGCTGCGCGGTATGCAGCTTAAGAAGCTGCCCTCGGTAGCCGAGACCATCGACTGGGGACGCACCGTGCTGGCGCTGGGTATGGACACCATCGACGATGCGCTGATCGCGGCGACCCTGGGGGTCGTGCTCAAGCACCAATCCGACCAGGTTAAGGCCTCCGGGGAGTTGAGGCTCAACTGATGGCAGCCCGACGCATACGTCCGCCGCAACCGCTGGCGCCCTACGGAATTCCCGGCCATCTCGTGGAGTTCGTGGAGGCGCTGCGCGGTCAGGGAATCTCGGTGGGTCCGTCGGAAACCGTCGATGCCGGCAGCGTGATGGCGACCCTTGGATTGGCCGACCGGGAGGTGCTGCGCGAGGGCCTCGCATGCGCCGTACTGCGCCGCCCAGATCATCGCGAGACTTACGACGCGTTGTTCGATCTCTATTTTCCGGCCGCGCTTGGCGCCAAGACCGCTCTCTCCGACACCGAAAACTCCGACGACGCCCAGCGGTTGCCGCCCCAGGACATCGAGGCCCTGCGCTCAGCGTTGATCGACATGCTCAGTGACAATCCTGAGGACAACCATGAGCTAGCCAACCTGGACGAGCGGCTGGCGGCGATGATCGCTCAAATCGTCGAAGCGTACGGCCGCTACACCTCCAGTCGCGGCCCGTCGTACTCGTCGTATCAGGCGATCAAGGCGATGAGCCTCGACGACCTGGAGGGCCGGCTACTAGCCGGGTTGCTCGCACCTTACGGCGAGGAGCCCACGCCCACCCAGGAGCAGATCGCCAAAGCGCTTGCCGCCCAGCGCGTCGCGCAGCTGCGAAAGATGGTGGAGTCGGAGACCAAACGGCGCACCGCCGAGCAGCTCGGCCGC
Organism: Mycobacterium sp.; assembly: GCA_049608285.1. Taxonomy (GTDB): domain Bacteria; phylum Actinomycetota; class Actinomycetes; order Mycobacteriales; family Mycobacteriaceae; genus Mycobacterium. The sequence goes on from JBMYXJ010000109.1 coordinate 7,015, forward strand.
GACCACGTGCAGATGTACGGTGTCCCACAGCTAGCAGAGAATGTCGAATTCCTGCGGGCGTCCGGCGAACAGCTGAGGCAGATGCGCCGTGTGGTCCAGCCCCTGGCACGCACGTTGGCCACCAGGCTGGCCGCACGCCGCCGTCGCTCGCGTGCCGGGGAAATCGATCTGCGCAAGACGCTGCGTAAATCGATGTCCACCGGAGGGGTGCCCATCGATGTCGTGCTGAAGAAGCCGCACCCGGCAAAGCCTGAGCTGGTTGTGCTGTGTGACGTGTCCGGTTCGGTCGCGGGCTTTAGCCACTTCACGCTGCTTCTGGTCCATGCGCTGCGCCAACAGTTCTCCCGGGTCCGGGTTTTTGCGTTCATCGACACCACCGACGAGGTCACTGAGTTGTTCGGCCCCGACGCCGACCTCGCGGTCGCGGTGCAGCGGATCACCCGCGAGGCGGGCGTCTACACCCGCGACGGCCATTCCGATTACGGCCACGCGTTCGTATCGTTCCTCGACGATTATCCGGAGGTACTGTCGCCGCGCAGTTCGCTGTTGGTTCTCGGCGACGGCCGCAACAACTACCGCAACCCCGAAACGGATCTGCTGGCGCACATGGTCAAAGCAAGCAGGCATGCGCATTGGCTGAACCCCGAGGCTAAACACCTGTGGGGCAGCGGTGATTCGGCCGTGCCGCGCTACCAGGATGTCATCACGA
>JBMYXJ010000110.1:0-7679 GCA_049608285.1 Mycobacterium sp.
CGCAGACGTCGCATCAGGGCATGATCTACCCAAATCGGCGCGAGTGCTCGCCGCCCGCTGATCCGGTCCAGGATCACCGCCGACTCCGCCTTCACCCCGAGAAGGATGTCTAGTTGGTCAGGGTGAATCCGGAACGTCTTGCGATAGCTTTGGAGGATGTTGTTGATGCGCCTCTGGACGATCTCCGAGACGCCCGGCTCCACTGCCGCGCTCTGCCCGTAGATCAGCTCGGCGACGGCCCCCTCGAAGAACTTGTATCGGTGCGTACGGATGAACTCCATCGGCGGGTCTGGGAAGCCCCACGCCTTCAATACCGGCTCGATTGGGTGCCACTCCCCGCGCTGGTACTTCTTGAGGCCGTCGCCAAGGTCTAGCTCTTCCTCTTCTGGTAGCTGAATAACGTTGATGAGCTGCGCGAGGTCTTCTTCCTCGCCTTCGGCATTGTTGCCAACGATGACGTTCGATCCGCCCGACCCTGGGTCGTACTGCTGTTCCTCGATGTAGACAAACTGCCGCGTTAGCTCTTTGCGGAACCCGACCAGAACCGAACTAGGCCGATCGAAGCTGTTGTCGCTCATGTACAGAGCGCCATACGGCTCGTTGCTCGGCCGGTCGGGGATCTCTGGCGGCTCGTCGTCGTAGGTTGGGTGCAGGTACAGGCGGCCGTCGTACCAGACCACCATCCGGCACTCGGCGAGGCGCATCAGCTTTGGCAGCACCTGCCCGACCGGGGTCATGTAGAACGTCTCGCGCGACACGAGGAACCCGTTGTCGGTCAGCTTGTCCTTCCAGTAGCCGCCCCACTCTTCTGCTTCCAGCTTCCCTGGAACGAAGACGGGGCCTTTGGTGGAGAACGTCCAGTAGCCGCGTAAGATCCCTTCGAGCAGTTGCAGGGCCGTCCATGCCGAGGGGTCAGCATCCCCGATCGGCGATGCGAAGTCCTCGGAGTTGAGATTCAGCGTTGCCTTGCGGAAGCTGCTACGGGGATAGCCGGTGTGCTTCGCCAGGATGTCCTTCGGCCGGAAGTTGACGATAAGGCCGTCTGCGTTGATCTCCGGCTCCACTGGCGTCGCCGCACCTTGGAGCCGTGGCGTAACCAACTCGCCATCGACGATCCGGGCCTGCCCTGGCACTTCGGGTGTTTCGCCGTTCTCTAGGACTTGGATATCGTTGAGCCGGCGAACCAGGTTGAAGTGCCCAGTGACGCCGCTGCCGACCCACTTCCATCGCAGGTCCGAGACATCGACCCGCATCACAAGGTGTGTATCGTCGCGCGTGATTCGCGGCGCGTGCCCATAGACGTTCTGGATCTCGCGGGACTGTCGCCCCTCGGCGGCGGTATCCACCTCGATTGTCAGCGTGTTTGGCCGATTGAGTTCGCTGTAGATGTCCGCTATGCGAGTTGCCCGGATATCAGCATCCGATGGCAGCGGGAATGACAGCGTGCCGCCGCCGGCCGCGACCCCGTGCGAGAACTTCCACTCGAACCCATACCGCTCCGACGGGATGACGAGATCACCAAACAAGATGCGATGCGGCGTCATGGCTACCCCGTTGGCACAACGCCGGTAGAGCCACCCGAGATCGCCGTGGCCGAGTCGCCCTGCCGGACGAATGTATAGGGCCGTTCAACCGTGATATCGTAGAGCCACCCTTCCTCACCGCTGAATGTGGTGATCCGATTAGGAACCACGTTGGGGATCACTCTGCGCTCAAGCCGCCAACCGCCGCCAAGTTCCGGCACGAGGTTGTCGATATCCGCCCGCGTCAGTGATCCCGTACTCACATACGAGCCCGTCCAACGCTGGATCGCGCGGAGCCGCCGCCCCGGCGTCATGATGTCGTAGTCATCGTCAAGGCCGCTAGCGCGGTGGATGTAGACCTCGCGAAGATCCTCATCGAACGTCATTGAAGCGCCGACAGAGATCCAGCTATTCGCGTCCGCCCGTTGGCACACCCAGGAAACCTGGATCGTGTTGTTTGTCGTGTTGGGCGTGTACTTCTCCGCAATGAGCCACCAAAACGAACCCTCCCGGCCGCCACCCGACGACACGACACCGGCAACGCCACCCTGCGACTCGTCGCCGACAGTGACGTTCAGGTGCGCCTCTAGGAACTCCTTGACCTCTTGGATGTAGACGGCCTGCAAGTCGTCGTAGTCGTCCAGCGTGGAGTCCACAACCACCGTTGCCGAGACGGTGAACTGGTACGGCTGGTCCTTGTTGGCAAGGCTCCACCGCTGCACCCGGTTCCCCGAGATCGTCAGATCCTCGACGGTGTAGTTGGCGGCAAGGGCATCCTGTGCCGCGTTGGTGAAGATCAGCGAGTATCGAGCGGTGTAGCTGAACGATAGGACTGCGCCAGGGTAGCTGCTCGATCCGGTCCAATCGGCTTGGTCGTTCAGCGTCGTGATCTTGTACCGGGCTGATTTCGTGCCTGACGAAGGCAACGCCGCGTTCGCGTTCAGCCAGTCCGTGATCCGCTGGGTGATGCCTACACTTCCGTCTCCGAGCAATGCCCGTGCATCCGCAGGCGAGACACCCGGTTCTGCGCGATATTCGCCCGTGAACGAGTACACCGGCCGCATCGCCTGCGTGAGCGCCAGGGACACCTGGCCATCAACGAAACCGCCCTGGGCGGTGTCGCCCCGGAAGTCCTGAGCCGGTAGCGTGCATGAGTACGTCCAGCGAAGGATGGCCGCCCGGTTGAGGATCTTCTGGCTGACAATCTCGCCGCGCGGCCGAATTGCCGTGAACGCGGCCGGGTCCAAGCTCAGGTGCTCAACCCCGTCATAGTCGATCGTGCAGGCTTTGTTCGCAGCGCCGAGCTTCCCCCGAGCCTCAGTCAGTGCGGTTTCAAACGCCGCCGCCGAGTTGCTGGCACCTTGGACCAGCACATCACACGTGAAGCTGAACTCGGCCCGCTTCGAGTAGCTGAACGACGACCCCGCGATCGGCGTGATCGTGTATCCGTTGTAGACAACTTCCCGAGGGTCGTTCGCCACGTGTCTTTTCGCAATCCGATTGTAAAAAGGCGATGGCTAACGGTACCCCAGCTTTGTCGGTGCGGCAACGGGAAACGTGCTTGACAGGGCTGCTAGTCTCGGCGTGCCCGCTGCCGGCCCTCTTCGAAGAGTTCGCCCTTGCGGCGCTGTTCGGCCTCCCATCGATGTCGCTCTTGTTGTGCTCCGCGACGCAGAACCCAAACACTACATGCGATAGCAGCAGCACATGCGGCAACGAGTAGGATCGATTCCAGATGGAACATTGGGTTGCCTATGGTGAGGTGGCCCGGTAGGCGTCGTCGTTGTTGCTACGCAACGACTCGGTGGTCCGTGACACTTCTGTGTTCAAACCTTGGAGATTCCGCTGAAACTCCTGCACCATCGACTTTAGCTCTTCATTGCTGCTTGCGCCAATTGCCGAGTTGTCTAGCATCTGCTGTGGATTGAAATCGACCGCTCCCCCCTGTGCCCCAGAAATGGCCGCTGTCGTTCGTTGCTGGAACTGGTAGCGGCGGTCCGCTTGTTGGCTTAGCGATGCTGTGCGACGCGCCATCATCTCGTCGCTGATCTCGACACCAGCCCCGGCCATTTGTTCTAGATCAGCGTAGCCTCCACGCATCATCTTGGTCTTTTCAAGGACCGGATGGAACGCATTGTCTACGAGTGCCCCGGCAGCGTTGGCAGCAGCATCGCCAACGCGCATCTGCATGGCTGTATCAGCGCCCCCGCGCTTTGCCGCCTCAATCGCGAACCCGGCGCTACCCTCGGTAGCAGTTGAGCGAGCTACCATGTACTCGCGCTCTCGGCGCGTGAGACCTGGGGTGACAGCACCTTGGATGGCACCCGAGATCAGGCCGACGGCAGCACCGGCAAGACCGCCGCCGCCAGCGGACTTCTCTTGCTCCTCGGCCATACGTTCAGCGCGGGACTGGCCACCTTGGCCACCTCCCCCGCCGCTGCCCTGCCGGCCACCGCCAAACAAACGCTGAATGAATCCGCCCCGGCGCTGGCCTTGGCCACTGGCCTGTTGCTGGCCTTGGGCAGCCTTCCGTGATTCCTCTCGCTGCCGGTCGGCGGACTTGAGTATCTTGCCCAGCAGGCTGTTCGTCTGCTTGACCTCTCGGACCAGCTCCGTCATGGACCGGTCTCGTCCTCCGCTCGGCTGCTCCGCTCCCACGCGTCCGGCCATCGCTGCCTCCCTCAGCCAATGACGGCTTCATAGATCAAGCTGAATAGATGTTGGTTCCCGCCCGACGAGTCCGGTGGCCGGCCATCGCGGTCATAGCGAATGTAGGCGGCGACGGGGTAGGTAGACGATCCATCGATGTACTCGGTCGCATCCACGATCGCGGATCGGATCGACGCAAGCCCGTTCTCGCCGAAGGAGTCGCGGATGATATCGGTGCCGTGTGAACCCGCGTCCTGGTTGACTAATACCTCTACCTCCACTTCGTGGATCTGGACCTGACCAGGATGCCCAAGACCCGGATTGAGCGGGGCCCAGCGGACTCGGGCCTCAAGCGCACCCTCGGGAGCCTCATCCGGCTGGTTGGTGGTCGCGTAGACGGATGACGGGTGGAACAGGTTCGTCCCCCCGATCTGCACCGCCGCGATCGTGGAGTTGAGGTTGGCAACGGCATCGGCAAGGGTCGTCAAATCAACCTCCCCAGGGCCATATCCACCACGAACTCAGGATCGGCGTCACCGAACCGCTGGGCCACCGCTGCCGCAGGGTCGATCGTCTCCACAAGTCGCCACTGTGCCTCTGCGGCGTTTCGCTGATCGCGGACCAGTAGCCACGCCTCGCGACTCGCATACGACCAGTCGGCCCAGTCACAAGACGACGGCTCGACACCCGCTAGCTGCATGTCGTTTGCCGTGATGAGCAGCATATCGAATGCCGTCTCGTCCTTGGCTTCGAGATCCGCTCTGGTTGGCCGCCATCGGCGGAGAAGCAACCGCCGCCACCACGGTTGCCGAGGGAACGTCGCTCGCATCAGGGAGTCCATCACGGCGTTTCCGCCTTGGCGATGAGGTTGTCGTCGGTATGCTTCATCACCAGCACATCGAGAATGAACGGCTGAGAGCGCTGCGGGACTCCGACGTTGTGAGGGTCGCTCGCGATGGTCACAACGCAGTTTGCCGCCGTGTAGGTGAACAACCGTCCCGCGAACGAGAAAGCAACACCCGCAATCTCTTGGCCAGGGACATAGGTCGTCGCGTCGATCGTCTCGCCAACGCCCGATGCCCAGTCGTTGAAGGCCGCCGCAGTCGTTGCCGCGTTCTTCTCGCCAGCCACTACCCGGATCGCAACATCAATCCCAGCGTGGAGCACCCCGGAAAGCACACCTGTCTCAACAGGCTTGATCGGGATCTTCTCCCAGTTGTAAGTGATGTCAATCGCCGCTTCGAAGGGGTCGAGCATCCCGAGCGCCGATCCACCGATCGACACTTCGCCCTTGTCGCGCCGGTACTTCGTGAGATCGATCGCCATAGTGTCCGCCTCCTAGCTGTAGTCGTGGGCGTGGGTCGTCGCGGACGCGGCCGAGGGTAGGTAAACGTATTGCGGCTCAACGCCCAGGTCCGTCGTCCATCGGTTCCACCAGTACTGATTGGAGCCGGCCGGCGTGCTGTTGCCGACAGCGTCAGTCGCCGACGCCTTGTCGTCTTTGCGGTACTCGTCAGTGCCGGCGATCAGCGCGGAGTAACGACCTGCGTGGTAGTTGCGGAACGGGTAGAAGTAGACGGCGTGGACCGACACGCTCCCGGCTGTTGGTGAGCCCGTGCGCTGAATCTCGACGGGTAGCGGGTCGGCTGCGAACTGGTCGTACCAGGCGTACTCTTCGTTGCTTGCGTGAATGAAGAGGTGCTTCCACGACGTGGAGACGCTTGTGGACGCGGACTTCGACCCGACCGTGAGGGTCATGTTGCCGTCGGCTGTCCCGTCGGTGCCCTTGAACGTCACGCCGATCATGTACGGCACGTTCTCTAGCAACCGTTGCGTTACGTACTGCGTAAGCTTCGGCTGCGCGGTCGCGTTGTAGGCAAGTAGGATCTGCGCGTAGTCACCGCCCGTGTTGTCTGGCGTGACCGTATTGAGCTTCCAGCGATAGCCGTTTCCGGACGTGGTGTCAGCGGTGACGCTCCCCTCCTGCGCGTCGATGTACCAAGACGGAACCTTGCTCTGCCCCGTGCCCGAGAACGACGCCTCAAACAGTCCATTCTTGATGAGATTGCCACCGCCGCCATCCACAACCGCAACCGTCGTAGACCCCCGGTAGGCTGACGCATCGGAGAGAGCGTCGTACGGCGGGTCGCCTGCGAGCCGATGAACGAACTCGCCAAGCGGGCTACCGGTCTGGGGGTCACGCCGGCAAAGCCACTCGTGGACGATGTCGGAATCGGTGCTGTCGTAGCGCGGCCCATCCTCAATCGCGTACCCGTAGCGGTCGGTCGAAATGGAGACGACGTTGGACGCGGAGATAGAGTTGGTGGAGGTGGTCCACGAGACAGACCCACGCGTGAAGTTCCGCCGGGCAACGGCCTGGCTGTTGTCGTGGAAGTACTTCCAGATGTACGGGATCGCCGCGAATCCCGAAGCCGGCGCATCGATGAACTCCGCGAAGTCGGTACACCACTCGCGGAACCACGTCTTCACCCAAGGCGTCAATGCCGCTGACCGACTCCGCCGCGCCTGGGCCATCGCGGCGAGCTTCCTGGCCTTACGCGGAGTGTCCTCCGTGACCGCATCGAGAGCCGCGATGTTGGCAACCGTGCTGTTCGATGCACCGCCGACGCCACCCGCAGACTGGAAGTCCCGGTCAACGATCTCCACAGCCTGCGAGAACTCGTCCATCAGCGATGCGAACGTAACCGCCATTTCGGCCTCCTAGCCCAATGATCCGTTGAAAGCCCCGAAGTCGCCCCAGTCCTCATCAGGGCTGCCGATTCCATGGAGACGACCTGCGCGGCCAAACAGCGACCCCGGCAACGTCGGCTTCACCCCCAGCTTGGGGGCACCAACACCGACGACGATCACCCCGCCACCGCCTCGGCCACCCTCTGACGGGTCCGCCAACTCGGGGAAGTCGGCGCTGTTGTGGTAGTCCGGCGTCACAACCTGGAGGTAGCCTTCGCGCTTGTCCTCTTCGGCCTCTTCTTGATCGTCGTCCCCGCCGCCGCGCTGTTGGGCTTCCTCTTCGTCCCGGAGCCGCTGCTGTTCAGCAAGATGGGCTTCGCGGCGTTCAAGCAGCCATTGGCGGTACTCTTCCTGTTGGCGCTCGTAGCGGTCCCGCGCATCCGCCTTCCGCTGTATCCAGTCCTGGTACCCGACGGGGTCTTGGTTCTGCTTCCAAGGTGGCCAGTACTCGCGGAACGGACCATTCGGATCGTCCTCCGGGTTGACTGGCCTTCCATCAGTAGGAACCCACGCTTCGGGCATTAGTACATCCCCTCGAAGAAGCTATCGTCGAAGGGCGGAACCTCACCATTGCCCGCGTCGGAACTGGACGGCGCGTACTCGCTGCCGGTGATCGGCGTAATCATGCGCTGCTTCCGCATCGGCTCAAGTAGCGCGTCGGCGGTAGACTTAAACTGCTTCGCGGCGTCGTGCTTCTGCACGTTGGTGTTGAGGATGTACATCACGTAGTGCGATGCGGCCTCTTTGTGCATGGAG
>JBMYXJ010000111.1:0-7659 GCA_049608285.1 Mycobacterium sp.
GGATTGGTCACCGCTATCGTGTGGGGCTACCGGATGTGGTGGCAGCGCAGGCCGACTCGCGGCTCGGCTTGGGCGATGGGCCGGCCACCGGCGCGTGGCGGAATTCGGCAACTGCACCCCGTCGCGACTGCGGGACTGATCATCGCGGCCGTCGCCGTCGGTTGGTTCCTACCGCTACTCGGGTTGACCCTCGCGGCCTTCGTGGTCGTAGACCTGGGCGTTGGCGCACTCAAGTCAAGACAAGCCACCGCAACACACATCGAGAGTAAGGAAATTTCCAATGTATAAGCCGCGTCATGCTGCTTTCGTCGCCATTGCACTGGTTGCCCTCCTGGGCTCAGGATGCACGACCTCGGCTGAGCACGACGAACACCCAATGGCCGAGGACATCACGTTCAGCGATCAATGGGCCAGTTCGGCAGAAGAAGGGATGACATCGGTGTTCGGTACCTTCACCAACGCCGGACACCACTCCGCCCAAATCGTCTCGGGTAGCTCGCCAGCGGCGGGGCGTGTCGAAATTCACGAGGTCGGCGCCCATGAAGACGGCAACAACATCATGCGGCCCAAGGATGGAGGTATCACGATTCCCGGCGGTGGAACCCATGAGCTGGTGCCTGGCGGAGATCATTTGATGTTGATGGACCTCACCGACCCCCTGCAGCCAGGCGCCGACGTAGCTGTCACCGTTCAGTTCGAGGACGGATCGACATTACCGCTGACCGCACAGGTTCGCGATTTCGCCGGGGGCAATGAGGCGTACGGGCCGCCAGCGGAGGCCCCTCACCACAATCATGGCTGACTCCGCTACCGACGGTCGAAACGCCGTCAGCCGGCGGCGCCTCCTAGCCGGGGGCGCCACCGCGCTGGCCGCTACCGCAACGCTTACTCAGTGCAAGGCCACTGACGCCACCGCTGCTATAGATGGTTTCGGATCTGACGCCGAGCCGTTCTACGGCCCGCATCAGGGTGGGGTGACCACGGCCCCGCAAGCTCACGCCCTGTTTGTTGCCCTTGATCTGAAGCCCCAAGCTGCCCGCGGTCCGCGCGACACACTCGCGGCCATCCTGAAGTTGTGGACCTCGGATGCGGCACGCCTGACCCAGGGCCGGCCGGCGTTGGCCGACACCGAGCCCGAACTCGCCGAACGGCCGGCACGTCTCACCGTGACGGTTGGACTCGGCCGCGCGCTATTCGACCGGATCGGACTTGCCGGCATTCGGCCCCCCTCGCTGGTCACGTTGCCTGCCTTCGAAACCGACCAGCTCGAACCCCGTTGGTGCGGTGGCGATTTGCTGCTGCAAATCTGCGCCGAAGATCCGGTGGTCATCGCCCACGCAAGCCGCGTCCTACTCAAGAACGTTCGCGCGATGACCGTGCAACGCTGGCGACAGATCGGTTTCCGCAATGCCCGGGGCGCCGACCCGTCCGGCGGCACGATGCGCAACCTCATGGGCCAGATCGATGGCACCGCTAATCCGCGCGACGACACGGCCTTCGATCGCTTGATCTGGGACGACGGCGCACAGCAAGAATGGTTCGCCGGCGGGACCATTCTCGTCATGCGCCGGGTCCGCGCCGAACTCGACACCTGGGACGAACTCGACCGCACCAGCAAGGAACTGGCGCTCGGCCGACGCCTCGACAGCGGTGCGCCGTTGACCGGACGCCAGGAGTTCGACGAACCCGACCTGGCGGCCCGCGAAGGCGGGAAGCCGATCATCCCACCCGACGCGCACGTCGCGCTGGCCCGTCCTCGCGCCAGTGACGAGCAGTTCCTGCGGCGGGGCTATAACTACGATCACGCGCCGGCGCCTGATCGGACCACCGACTGCGGCCTGATTTTCGCCGCGTATCAGCGCGATCCGCGGCGGCAATTCATCCCGGTCCAGCAACGATTGGCCGCCTCGGATGCGCTCAACCCGTGGGTCACCACGATCGGCTCGGCAATTTTCGCGATACTTCCCGGTGCGCCCGAAAGCGGCTATCTCGGACAGACGCTATTAGAGCCGTGACTCCTCGTTGACAAGTTCGTCGGCAGCTGGGTCCCAGTGAAGAGCCCCGTCACGCAGTTGTTGAGCGCTCCACCCAACTAGAGGTGAGCCGCCAGGAAGTCCCTCAGCCTGTGTCACTTGCCGCGCTTGATCATCCACACGACGTTGGAGGTCCGCAACGGCTTGCCCGTTCTCGGTTGGTGAGCCGCATGCGACCTCAGGTCAGCCGCTTGGACAGCTCTCCGCAGCATCCCGCAGCACCACGGCCGACGGCGCGTCGACGGGTAGCGCATAACCGCGCAACACCGCGATGAACTGCATCGCGTACTGGCAGTGGAACGCACTGTTGGGCGGCATCCAGTCAGCCGGCTCCTGGTCACTCTTGTCCTGATTGGTCGGGCCGTCGACAGCCAACAGATTGGCGGGATCGTTGGCGAAGCGGATCCGTTTCTCCTGGCTCCAGTCCCGCGCGCCGAGGTCCCATGCCAACGCCAACGGGACGATGTGGTCGATCTGCACGGCAGCGCCGACCTTGTGGCCGCGGGTAAACGGCACCACCTCGCTGGTGTACGGATCGATCAGGGTCCCGGTGCCAACGGCGTTGGGACACCTCTTGATCGACACATAGGTCTTGTCAACCAGGTCCCGGTCGAGGATGTCATTGCGGGTGTCACAGCCGTTGTAGCCGCCCGGCGCGGACGTGTCGTCGGTCCATGACCTGCCGAAGGCATCGCGGCGATAGTCGTGCCAGCGAACGCGCGCGGGAATCTCAGTCACACCGGAGAGCACCTCGGCCCCGGGCGCGACAGTGGGCACGTCGGCCTGCTCGCTGGGGTGCGACGAACCCCGCGATGTCAACGTGACCTGGATGGCAACGACCACCGCCAGCGTGGCGGCAACCGCCAACCACAGGATCCGCTTGCGGTTCATGATTTGTCGAGGAACTGGACACGGTCGGTACTGGTGAACTGAGCAGACAGCAGCGACATTCCCGGGTCCAGCGGGTCGGCTTCGTAGACCGCCTGACACAGATCACGTGCAGCGCGAATGATGTCGAAGTGATCACGAAGGGACAGGAACCGCAGCGTGATCGGCCTGCCGGACTGATGGAGTCCTAAGACGTCTCCCTCACTGCGCTCGCTCAGGTCGAGATCGGCGAGTGCGAAACCGTCTTGGGTACTCGCCACCGCTTTGAGGCGTTGTCCCGCTTTGGATTCCTCGGGCAGTTTGGTGGCCAGCAGGCACAGGCTTGGATGCTCGCCGCGGCCAATACGCCCGCGAAGCTGGTGGAGCTGACTGATTCCGAACCGGTCCGCGTCCATCACCACCATGACAGTCGCATTGGGAACGTCTACGCCGACCTCGATGACCGTCGTGCATACCATTACGTCGATGTCGCCGGCGCGGAACGCCGCCATCACCGCATCTTTCTCATCGCTGGATAGACGGCCGTGCATGAGGCCCAATCGTAAGCCGGCCAGCGGGCCCCGCTGCAGTCGCGCAAGCAGCTCCACCACGGTGATCGGTGGCGGACCCTGCTCTTTCGCCGCTTTTTTCGTCTTGGCGTTGGCGGTGCTGTCCTCCTCATCGATGCGGGAGGCGACCACGTAGGCCTGACGTCCAGCGCGAACCTCTTCGACAATCCGGGCCCAAGCCCGCTCTAGCCAGGTCGGCTTCTGATTGATGAAGATAGTGTTTGTGGCGATGGGCTGTCGTCCGCGGGGCAACTCCCGCAGCGTGGATATCTCGAGATCCCCGTACACCGCCAGCGCTACCGTCCTCGGGATCGGCGTCGCGGTCATCACCAGCAGATGTGGAGTTATCCCATCAGGAGCCTTGGCCCGCAAGCGATCTCGCTGCTCGACTCCAAAGCGGTGCTGCTCGTCGACGACCACCATTCCGAGCTGGTGAAATTCGACCGCGTCCTGCAGCAAGGCGTGGGTACCGATGACGATACCGGCCTCACCGGAGATCACCTCGTCACGTACTAGCTTCTTCTGCTGCGCCGACATCGACCCTGTCAGTAGCGCCACCCTGGTGGCATGCTCGGCCCCGCCGAGCTGCCCTGCCATCGCCAGCGGACCGAGCACGCTGCGGATCGATAGAGCATGTTGTGCGGCAAGCACTTCCGTTGGTGCGAGCAGCGCGCACTGATAACCCGCATCGATCATTTGCAACATCGCCAGCAACGACACGATCGTCTTTCCCGACCCGACCTCACCCTGCAGCATGCGATTCATCGGCCGAACTGCAGCAATTTCGGTGGAGATCACCTCCAGCACCTCGCGCTGACCCCCAGTCAGCTCGAATGGCAACTGAGACGTCATCGCGGCCGCCAGCCCGCAGTCAAGGCGCTGCGCCGCGGGGCCTGAGTCGCTCAACTCACTATGCCTACGGGTCACCAGCCCCCACTGCAGCCCGATTGCCTCGTCGTAGGTCAGTCGTTCAATGGCGCGGTTCCGGTCAGCCTCGTTATCGGCGATGTGGGCGGCACGCAGAGCGTCATCCTCGGAAGTCAAATTATGTTCGCGGACAAACCAATTCGGAATCGTCTCAGTGACCGGGTCCAGCACGGCGAGTACCTGCCGCACACATGCGTAGATCTCCCACGTCTGCACCTTGGAGTTGGCGGCGTAGATCGGGAAGAAGTCCTTCTCGAACTCCGCCAGGAGATCGTCACCAGATGCCGTTGAGGTTGACGCGATGGTCGCCAGTGACTTGGAGCCCTTCCCCGAGTCCAACACCAAAAACGCCGGGTGCGTCAATTGCATGGCGCCCTTGAAATGGCCGACCTCCCCGGACAACATCACCCGGGTGCCCGCGACCAACGTTTTCTTGAGGTACTTGGCGTTGAAGAATGTCGCGGTGACCTTCGGCCGCCGATGACCCAGGGTTATCACCAAGTACTCACGCTTTGGTTGGCGGTTGGTCCACCTGGCCTCGGCCTTGGTGATCTCGTCGACGAATGTGACGTGCTCGCCCTCTTCGAGATCAAGTTCCTCCCCCTCACCTCGGGTGGTCATTGCGTCGCTGTACTTGCGCGGGAAGTAGCGCACCAGGTCATTGACCGTGCGGATGCCGAGGTGCTCCTCCAGTTGGGTGGCCGCCTTCTCGCCGAGAACGAAGGGCAGCCGATCGTGTAGTGACGCCATGCTCACTCGACCCCGATCAGCAGCGCGTCACCGCAGTGCCCGGTGTGAAAGGTCGTTATCTCCGTCCCGGGGTGGTGACGGTGGACGTGATCGAGCAGCACTTCGGCCACCGCCGTTTCGACCCCGGCGCCGGTCAGCAAGGTCACCAGGTCGCCCCCGGCCGCCAGTAGCAGGTCGATGAGTCCGGCGGCGGCTTCGGCCACGTCCTTCCCCACGATCACCACCTCGTCACCCGCAATCGCGAGACCGTCGCCGGGCTTGCAGGCACCCGCCCAGGTGAGGGCCTCGGCGGCGGCCGTTCGGACCGACCCGTGCCTGGCCCCCGCTGCAGCCCTGGCCATCGCATAGCCGTCGTCGACGGCCCGACGTTGGGGGTCGTGGACGGCCATCGCGGCCAGACCCTGCACCATCGAGCTTGTCGGCACCGGCACCGTGTCGATTCCCCAGCCGGATGCGACCGCGCATCCAGCGACGATTTCTTCGGCGGCCACGTAACCGTTAGGCAGCACCATCACCTGCGCGGCGCCCGTGTTGACCAACGCATGCAGGAGTTGCTGAGCGCTGACCGGTACTTCTTGCTCCGGACGCAGGATTTGGGCCCCCTCACCGGCGAAGAGTCCTTCCGCACCGTCGCCGTCGACGACGGCCAGCACCGCCCGCTCGTGGCTCCAGCCCCCGGCGTGGTGACGGTCCGCTCCTGCGACCAACGACGTGACCTGGATCTGGCTGGGCCGTCCCACCTCCAGAGCCGCTTCTAAGGCTGCCCCCGCGTCGTCGGCATGGACGTGAACCGAATAGTGACCGCCCCCGGGGGGCGCGTCGCTGCCGAAGCCGGATGCCGCGATAGCGACGGATTCTCCGAGTTCGTCGAGGCGAGCGCGCAACTTCTCCACGCCATCGGCATCACAATCGCTGAGCAGGTACATCACCTCGAACTCAGGCGCCCGCCGGGCCACACCCACCGCAGGTACTTCCCGCGGCGCCGGCAGGTACACCTCGCGCTGCGGGGCATGCCCGGTCAGAGTGGCGGTCAGAGCGTCGAGCAACACCAACAGGCCCCTCCCACCCGCATCCACCACGCCAGCCTCGGCCAACACCACAAGTTGGCTGGGCGTGCGGTCCAGCGCCACCGCCGCCGCCTGCGCGCTCGCGGCGACGACATCGGCCGGCTCGGCCCCGTCGACGGAGGACTGCTCGGCCGCGGAGGCCGCTTCCTCGAGGACAGACAGGATCGTGCCTGGTACCGCCTCACCCATCGACGTAATGACCAGCGTGGCCGCATGTCGCAGCGATGCACCAAAGAGAGTGCAGTCGATGTCGGTCACCGGGCCGCCGCCATCGGCTGCAGCGGCGGTTACCTCGGCGAGGCCACGCAAGATCTGGGACAGGATCACCCCGGAGTTCCCCCGCGCTCCGCGCAGCGCTCCGGTGGCCAGCGCGGAAACAACCTCTGTGACATCGGCCGATACGGCCAGCGCGTCGGCCCAGGCGGCGCGCATGGTGAAGAGCATGTTCGTGCCGGTGTCGGCGTCAGCGACAGGGAAGACGTTGAGCCGGTTGATCTCATCGGTGTGACTGATGAGATCTGCCACGGCACTGTGCGCCCAGCTCCGCAGGGCAGGCGCATCGAGCCGCCGAGCCGACATTCCCACCTCCATACCGCAGTCGGCGCCAGCCTAGCCAGTGCTGGCGACAGCCTCGAAAAGGACATCCCTGGCCTGTGGACAGCCGTGGCCGCCATGGCTTTTTTGGCGATACTTGAGGCGGCCGGTATTCTGATCAGGTTGTCGGGTCAAACCGTGGCCGATATTTCGGCCAGGACCCAGACCCCCAGTACTGATTCGAGGAGTTCTACTTATGGCTGCCGTGTGCGATATCTGCGGGAAGGGCCCCGGCTTCGGCAAGTCGGTGTCGCACTCCCATCGCCGGACCAGCCGTCGGTGGAACCCGAACATCCAGCCGGTGCGCGCGGTGACGCGCCCAGGTGGCAATAAGCAGCGCACCAACGTGTGCACATCGTGCCTGAAGGCAGGCAAGGTCTCGCGGGGCTGAATACCCGCCCCGTCATGGCAGGCGCCAGTCAACCGTTTCGGCGCCCATTTTCTCCAGCAGTTCGTTGGCGCGGCTGAACGGCCGTGATCCGAAAAATCCCCGCGACGCGGACAGCGGCGACGGATGCGGCGACTCGATGGTCGCGGTGTCCCCCAGCATCGGCTTGAGTGTGCTGGCGTCACGCCCCCACAACACCGCCACCAACGGTTGTTCACGGTCCACCAATGCACGGATCGCACATTCTGTGACAGCCTCCCAGCCCTTGCCGCGGTGCGATGCTGGGTTTGCGGGCCGCACAGTCAGGACCCTGTTGAGCAGCATCACACCTTGCTGCGCCCACGGCGTGAGGTCGCCGTTGGAAGGTGCGGGAGCGGCGAGGTCGTCGCGGTACTCGGTGAAGATGTTGGCCAGGCTGCGGGGTAACGGGCGCACATCGGTCGCGACTGAGAAGCTCAGCCCGA
>JBMYXJ010000112.1:0-7641 GCA_049608285.1 Mycobacterium sp.
TCGATCCCATGAGCAGAGCGACCGCACCCTGAGCAGCGACTCCGACGAAAGTCGTCGCGCATCGTCCCGGCCTGATAGGCAACTAGGCATGGATGGCATCCAGCGCACGGAATATCCGTTGCTCGCTGACCGGATGCGCAGTCCCGAGTTGCTGCGCCCACAGGCTCACCCGTAGCTCCTCGATCATCCACGCAATGTCGTCGACGTCGGCGGCCGCAGCCCTGGCCGTCGATAACGCTGAAACGAGGTCGTCGTAGGCCTGCTGCACCTCGGCCACCCGTGCCATCCGCTGGCCGTCGGCGTCGAGGGCATGCGGCAGCCGTTCCAGGCGCCGAGCTATCGCGGTCAGGTAGCGGGTGAGATCACCGAGTCGGCCCACGCCGGCGACGGCCACGAAGCCGGTCGGCATCAGGCGCGCGAGCTGAGCCCGGACATCGGCGATCGCCTCGCTCTGCGTGGGCACCGGCGTATCCGGCAGCGCAAGCTGTACTTCGTGAAAGGCGGCAAGCACTTTCTCGACCCGCCGCACTACGTCGACGGTGCTGGAAACGAGCGTGCGCGCGATGTGTTCTCGTGCAGACACGAACTCGCCCCTAGTCCAGATCGGTGCCGGAACGAGCATGGCGACGGCCGCGTCGGCACAGTCGTCGAGCAGCGCTGCGAGTGACCCGTCCGGGTTGTTGCCCAGCACAAGCTTGGACCGCATATCAAGTTCGCGCTCAACGGGTTTAGATATCGAAGGTCCCGCCAGACGCAGCAGCCTACGACTACCGGATGCCGCGGCGGCCACCTGCTCGGATTCTGTCGCGAACACCCGGATGCCCACAGTCATACCGTGGTCCACCACGGCCGGATAGCCGCGAACGATGTGGCCCGACGTTCCGCTGCGTTCGAGCACGCGCGGCAGTTCATCCAGATCATCGGGCCAGTCACGCAGATTTGAGCGCTCAAACTCACCCGAAACCGTGGCAGCCACCGCCTGCTGCGCCGACCCCGCGAGTTGATCCTGCAGTTCACCCAGACTCCTGCCCTGAGCCACCACAGTGCCGTCCCCGCCCTCGACGGCAAAGTTGAAGCGTAGATGCGCGGGCAGCTTGTCCAGATCGAACGCGTCGACGGGCACCAGGATCCCCGTCATCCGCCGCAGTTCACGCTGCACCGCATCCAGCAATGATCCGCTGTCCGGTGAAATCGCTGCAAGCAGCGCTCTGGCAGTGTCGGGAGCCGGAACGAAGTTGCGCCGCAAGTCTTTCGGAAGAGATCGGATCAACGCCGTGAGCAGTTCCTCCCGCAGCGCGGGTACCTGCCAGGCGAAGTCGTCACCGCCAAGTCGGGCCAGCACGTCGACCGGGACATGCACGGTGACACCGTCATCGGCCGTGCCGGGTGTGAATCGATAGGACAGCGGCAACGCCAGGTCTCCCGACACCCAGGTCTCCGGGTGTTCGGAATTCTCTTCGGTACGCATCAGGTCATCCCGGACCAGAGTGAGCAGATCCGGTGTGCGGTGCCGCTGTTTGCGCCACCAACCGTCGAAATGATGCGCTGAGACGACGTCGTCGGGAATACGGGCGTCGTAGAAAGCAAAGACCTGTTCGTCGTCGACCAGCAGATCGCGACGACGGGCACGCTCCTCAAGCGCGACGAGCTCTGCCCGCAACTTCGCATTGTCCCTGAAAAAGTGGTGTCGGGTATTCCACTCTCCGTCGACCAGCGCGTGCTGGATGAACAAATCTCTCGCGGCTTCGGGGTCGATCTGCCCGTATCCGATGCGGCGGCGCGCCACGATCGGAAGACCGTAGAGCGACACCTTTTCGTATGCCATCACCGCACCGCCCTTGGGGTCCCAATGCGGCTCGCTGTAAGTCTTTTTCACGAGGTGCCCGGCGACGTGCTCGACAGCCTCGGGCTGGATGCGCGCCGCTGTGCGGCCGTAGAGCCTGCCGGTTTCGACCAGATCGGCCACCACGACCCAGCGCGGGGGGCGCTTAGTCAGCACTGAACCCGGCGCCAGCACGAACTTCGTGTTACGCGCCCCCGAGTAGCTGCGGGTGTCACCGTCTCGTAATCCAATGTGCGACAACAGCCCCGCAGCCAACGCAGCATGCACCTGCGCGGGATCTGCGGTGGCGCTTTGCTCGCGGATGCCGAGATCGGAGCAGATACTGCGTAGCTGACCTACCAGGTCTTGCCACTCGCGTATCCGCAGGTAATGCAGAAACTCCTGACGGCACATCCGGCGAAACGAGCTGCCGGATCGTTCTTTTCGCTGCTCACCCAGGTATCTCCACAAGTTGAGGTAGGACACGAAATCGGAGTGTTCGTCCGCGAACCGGGCATGCTTCTGGCGAGCGGCCTCCTCTCGGTCAGAGGGTCGCTCACGCGGGTCCGGTATCGACAGCACCGCCGCGAGCACCAGCATTTCCCGCACGCACCCCTCAGCGTCGGCTTGCAGCAGCATCCTGCCCAGCCGTGGATCCACCGGGAGTTGCGCCAACCGGCGGCCGATGTCGGTAAGTGCCCCGCCGCTATCGAAAGCGCCAAGTTCCTGAAGCAGGCCCACGCCGTCGCGGATGCTCCGTGCATCCGGCGGGTCCAGGAATCCGAAGTCCTCGACCTCACCGAGATCGAGCGCTGCCATCTGCAGGATCACCGCCGCGAGGTTGGTGCGCAGCAGCTCGGGATCGGTGTAACGCGGACGGGCGTCGAAGTCGTCCTCGGAATAGAGCCGGATGCAGACTCCGGGCGCGGTGCGACCGCACCGACCAGCTCGCTGCTGAGCCGAGGCTTGCGAGATCGGTTCAATCGGCAAGCGCTGCACCTTGGTTCGGCGGCTGTAGCGCGAGATCCGGGCGGCACCGGGGTCGACGACGTAACGGATGCCGGGCACCGTCAACGACGTCTCGGCAACATTGGTGGCGAGCACGACGCGCCGCCTGGCCCGGCTGGACTGAAATACCTTCTGCTGCTCAGAGGTCGGCAGCCGAGCATACAGCGGAAGCACCTCGGTGTGGTGATCGAAAGCGCCCCGCAATGCCTCGGTGGTGTCGCGTATCTCACGCTCCCCCGACAGGAACACCAGCACGTCTCCGGGTGGTTCGGCGGCGAGTTCGGTGACCGCGTCGACGATCGCCTCGGTCGGATCGCGCAACTCGGTGCGCACGACCTCCTGGTCGGGATCGTCGGGATCCTCGTTCTGAGCCCGTCCGATAGGGACTTCCAGCGGGCGGTAACGGATTTCGACCGGATAAGTGCGTCCAGAGACCTCCACGATCGGCGCCCCACCGAAGTGTTCGGCGAATCGTTCGGGCTCGATCGTCGCCGAAGTCACGATGATCTTCAGGTCTGGCCGGCGTGGAAGAACCCCGCGCAGATAACCGAGCAGGAAGTCGATGTTGAGGCTGCGTTCGTGCGCCTCGTCCAGGATGACCGTGTCGTAGCGCAGCAGGCGACGATCCCGCTGGATCTCGGCGAGCAGGATGCCGTCGGTCATCAGCTTCACCAGGGTCCGATCGCCGGCTCGGTCGGTGAAGCGCACGGTGTAGCCCACGGCGTCGCCGAGCGGAGTGCCGAGTTCGTCGGCGATTCGCTGAGCAACCGTGCGGGCGGCCAGCCTCCGCGGCTGCGTATGGGCGATGGTGCCCCGGATACCACGTCCGAGTTCAAGACAGATCTTCGGCAGCTGGGTGGTCTTGCCGGACCCTGTTGCGCCCGCGACCACCACCACCTGATGCTCGGCGATGGCCTTGGCCAGGTCATCGCGGCGATCGCTGACGGGCAGGTCCGGATACGTGATCGCTGGGACGGCGGCCTTCCGCGTCGCGATGAGCGCTTCGGCGGTGCCGAACTGCTGGGTCAGCTTGTGCAGCTGCTCGGCGCTGGGCGATCGCAGCTTTTGCAATCTGCGACGCAGGCGGGCGGCATCGCGGATCGTCAACCCGTCCAGCCGCGAGCGCAGGGCTCGGATGTCGGCGTTGGACGGATCGGGCACCCCGGAAACGATAGGGGGCGGGCCGGCAGCGCGCTCCGGGTGTGGTCACCGCTGCGTGTCTCCACCCGGAAGGCGAGCCTGAGTTCTCGCTATTGCCGGTCGGGCGACCAGTAGTCCAGCATCTGGGCGAACGTCTGAAAGGCGGGTGTGTTGACACCGTAGGTTGCCTCGAAGTGGACGCTCAGCGGGAAACCGAGCCCCCCGACGCCGTCGATCACCCGTTTGTACAAGTCCACCATCAGCTTGCGCCTGTCGGCAGGTTCACTCCCGGCGAGCGTCTTGACGAATTGCTGCTCGGCGGCAACCGCGGCATTGCCCGGATCCTGGATCAGCCAATCGATCAGACCTACCTTGCTCTCGATCTTGGGAACGAAACCGAACGACAGCAGAATCTCGGGCCGGTGCTCGGTCGTCCGCGCGAACTCGCCGAGGAATGCGACGATCGCGTCGGAGTACAGCAGCTGGGTCATGCCGTAGGTGGCGCCCCGGTTGCATTTGAAGTCGAAGCGACCGTGTTCGCTATCCCTGGTCGGGATCAGGATCACGCCGCGGTTGTCGACGACGTCGTCGAACATCGCCAAAGCGTCCGTCGGTGCGACGCCCGAGCCCTCGCCGTCGTTGAGAGTGCGGGGAACCCCGACGAACGCGATCCCGTCGAACCCGCTGTCGCGCAGTTCGGTCAGCCGGTTGCGTAGCGCAGGCTCGTCGGTGAATGCGGTGACCTGTGTGCACAAGCCGTTGATTCCCGGAAGCTTGGGTTTGATCGTCGACCAGAAGTCCAGAACATCTAACTTCGGCTTCATCTCGACGGGACGATCGCCGTCTTCCTGAATCATCCCCGGAATCATCACGTGGCGGACACGCCCCGCCAAACCTGCTTCGGCCGAACACCGCAGCACCTTCTCGGCCTCTTCGAGTGCGTGCTCCCGGCCCCGGTCGGTGTTCGGGGGCACGAGCTCCAGAGCGATGGTGTTCAGGCTCACAACGTTGCTCCACATCTGACAGCGACTTGTCTGCGGCGGCCTGTCGAAGTCGACCCATTACCTCGCCGCCTGAGAACAATCACCATACCGGCCAGCGAACCTCGGGCCGGTGTGGACAACCCCGCGGGGGCATCGCAGCGATACGGCCGTCTCCGTAGGCTGGATGAGGTGAGCATCGCGCTGCAGAGCCGGTTTGTCCGGGAGCTTCCCGAGCTGGCGGTTCGCTGGCAGGCTGAGGCGGCACCGGACCCCGAGCCAGTCCTCGTCAACGATGCCTTGGCCGCCGAGCTCGGGCTCGACCCGACCTGGTTGCGCACCGCCGAGGGGCTGGGCCTGCTGGTCGGGACACGGCTCCCGCGCGAGGCGACACCCGCGGCGCAGGCTTACGCCGGTCACCAGTTCGGCGGGTTCGTCCCCCGCCTCGGAGACGGCCGCGCATTGCTGCTCGGCGAGATCGTCGACAGCTACGGCCGGGTGCGGGACCTGCATCTGAAGGGTTCCGGACGTACGCCATTCGCCCGCGGCGGAGATGGGCTTGCGGCGATCGGACCGATGGTGCGTGAGTACGTCATCAGCGAGGCCATGCACGCGCTGGGAATCCCCACCACACGGGCGCTGGCGGTCGTCGCGACAGGACGCCCGGTGTACCGAGACACGATACTGCCGGGGGCTGTGCTCGCGCGGGTGGCCGACAGCCATCTACGGGTCGGCTCGTTCCAGTACGCCGCCCAGATTTCTCACTCCAATGGAAACCCCGACCTGCTGCGCCGGTTGGCCGACCACGCGATCGCCCGGCACCATCCAGCAGCAGCCGAGTCTGATCACCCCTACGTCGCTCTGCTCGAGGCCGTGAGCGCTGGGCAGGCTGAGCTGGTCGCCCGATGGATGCTGGCCGGCTTCGTGCACGGAGTGATGAACACCGACAATATGACCATCTCTGGCGAAACCATCGACTACGGACCATGCGCGTTCATGGAGAGCTTCGACCCGGAGACGGTGTTCAGCTCGATCGACATCGGCGGCCGCTACGCCTACGGCAACCAGCCTGGGGTAGCACTGTGGAATCTCACTCGTTTCGCTGAAGCGCTGCTGCCGCTGCTCGGGGACGACACCGACGACCCCGACGACCAGGCAAAGGCCATTGAGCGGGCCGAGTCGTCGTTGGCCGGCTTCGCTGACCGCTACGGGCAGTGCTGGTCGGCCGGAATGCGATCAAAGCTCGGGTTGTCGAACTCTCCTGCCGAGGCGGTGACACCGTTGGTCGAGGAGCTGTTGCGACAGATGCAGCAGAGTCAGATCGATCACACGTCCTTCTACCGCCGTCTGGCCCGGGTGGCTCGCGTAACCCCAGAGGGGACGCCCAGCGGGAAGTGCACCGACGCGGCGGGGCTCGATGACTGGACTGCCAGGTGGCGGGCGCTGGGACCCGACCCGGATGCAATGGACCTGTTCAATCCCATCTACATCCCGCGCAACCACCTGGTGGAAGAAGCGCTGGCGGCGATCACCACCGGCGACGCGGCACCGCTTGAACGGCTGCTCGACGCCCTCCGGTACCCCTTCGACGAACGCCCTGGTTTCGAGCGCTATGCCGAGCCGGCTGAGCAGGAATTCGCTGTCTCCTTTCAAACCTTCTGTGGAACCTAAGCGGACCGGCGTACCGTGGCCTAGACCTCGGAAATAGACCACCAGCAGCTACAGGCACAGGAGACTCAGTGGGCAGCAAAAGTGTCAGGCTCGGGCTGCAGGACCTGATGTTCATCTATGGCGAGACATCCAGTTCGAAGATGCACGTCGCAGGACTTCTGCCGTTCACCCCGCCCGCGGATACTCCGCGCGACTACCTGCGGGACATGATCGACGACGCACGCAGCCAGGAAGTGACTACGCCGTGGAACCGCAAGCTGGCTACCCCGCGGTTGCAGTTCAGCCCAGTGCACGACTGGGTGATCGACGAGGATTTCGACTTCGACTATCACGTCCGGCGATCGGCCCTGGCCAGTCCGGGTGACGAACGGGAGCTCGGCATCCTGGTATCCCGGCTGCACAGCAACCACCTGGACCTGACACGTCCGCCGTGGGAGATCCACGTCATCGAAGGGCTTGAGGGCGGACGTTTCGCCCTGTACATGAAGATCCACCACGCTCTAGTCGACGGCTACAGCGCGATGAAGATGTTGGCGCGCAGCCTGTCCTCGGATCCGGCCTCGCGAGACAAGCGAATGTTCTTCAACATGCCCATGCCGCCGCGCTCACAGCCCCCGGGTACAGAGTCTGAGTTCTCGCTGAATCCGATCACCGCCACGCTGCGCGCGATCGGTGGCATTGGCTCGACAGTTGCCGGTGGAGTCAGCTCGGCGGTCGATCTCACCACAGCGCTGGTCAATACCCAGATCAGACGCGACGGCGAGTACGCCCACATCGCAGGTTCGGTGTCGGCGCCACACAGCATCCTCAACAGAAGAATCAGCCGCAACCGTCGCTTCGCCACCCAGCAATACGAGTTCGATCGGCTCAAGCAACTGGGCTCTCAGCATGGCGCCACCATCAACGACGTAGCGCTGGCGATCATCGGCGGCGGCTTACGCAAGTTCCTCGCCGATGTCGACGACCTGCCGGAGAGCTCACTGATCGCGTTCCTTCCTGTCAACGTCCGACCCAAAGGCG
>JBMYXJ010000113.1:0-3392 GCA_049608285.1 Mycobacterium sp.
CCAGGATCAGGCCCTCGTCGAGATCCTGTTGTTCGAGTACGTCGTTGACCTCCATCTCGACTTCACCGGCCTTGGTCACTACCGCGCAAGCGCCGCAGTGTCCCTCGCGACAGGAGAACGGAGCGTCCAGCCCCTTGGCGAGCAGTACGTCGAGCAGTTTCGCGCTGCGTGGCCAGGAGACCTCGTGGGTATCGCCGTCGAGCGTCACGATGGCGTTGGCAGGCCCCTGGTCGCCCTCATGCGTGTCCTCTGAAGCAAGCACCACTGTGGCGAACGGGTCGGAATCCAAGGATTTGAACACCTCGGTGTGGACTCGGTCGCCAGGAGTTCCAGCTGACCGCAGGGCATCCTCGGCTGCCGCCATGAACGGTCCGGGACCGCAGATGAACGCTTCTCGAGCCGTGTACGGGGCGATCAATTCGGCCAATGCCGTCGCCGTCGGTAAACCCTGTACCGACTCCAGCCAATGCAGCGCGGTGAGTCGGTCGGGGTACTTAGCCGCCAGGTCTCGTAGGGCGCTGGCGAAGATGACGGAGCTCTCGTCGCGGTTGGCATAGATCAGCGCCACCTTGCCGCTGCCCTCAGTCAGGGCGGACTTGAGGATCGCCATCATCGGGGTGATTCCGCTGCCGCCGGCCAGCAGCAGGAAGTCGGTGTCGAGGGTCTTGGGGACAAACGTGCCTGAGGGGGCCAGCACGTGGATTCTCATGCCGGGGTGGGCGTTGTCGCAAAGCCAGTTTGACGCGTAGCCCTCGACGGTGCGTTTGATCGTGACCGTCAAGGGGTCGCCGGTGAACGGTGAGCTACACAGGGAGTAGCACCGGGCCACCGAACCCGTTCGATCGCTGGGCACGCGCAATGTGAGGAACTGCCCGGGGGCGTAGCGAAGCTTGTGAGAGGGAATTTCTGGATCCTCCGGGCCCTCGGGCGCCCGGAATACCAGCGAGCGGGCGTCTGAGGTCTCGTCAATGACGTTGACTACCTCAAGTTCGAGCACGTGGGTTCCGAGCGGCTCGTCCGTCATTTGATGGTCCTCCCTTCGGGCTGGCATCGGTCAATAACTAGAACAGGTTACAGAAATACATGTCTGCAGGTCCAGCAGCTGCAGCAGGCCGCTACTCGACACGAATCGTAACGTGTTCTAATCTTGCTGTAGCGATCTGCAGTTCATGCAAGCGCTCACCGCCATGTCCTAGTTTCCGGGAGGCAAATCCGTGACGTCCATTGAACAGCGTGACGTGCAGTCGGTCGTAGCCGGTGTCGACGATCTACTACCGAGGATCGCCAAGCGAGCCCAGGCTGCCGAAGACCTACGGCGCCTCCCCGATGACACCGTGAGCGAACTCGATGAGGTCGGCTTCTTCAAGCTGCTCCAGCCCGAACAGTGGGGTGGCCTGCAGTGCGATCCCACCGTCTTCTACGAGACAGTCCGGCGGATCGCCAGCGCGTGTGGCTCCACCGGTTGGGTGTCGTCCATCCTCGGTGTGCACAATTGGCACTTGGCCCTCTTCGATCAGCAGGCCCAGGACGAAGTGTGGGGCAACGATCCAACTGTGCGCATTTCCTCCTCGTACGCACCGATGGGTGCCGGCACCGTCGTCGACGGCGGTTACCTCGTCAGCGGCGCCTGGCAGTGGTCGTCCGGTTGCGATCACGCGACGTGGGCCTTCCTCGGCGGGCCGGTGATCAAGGACGGAAGGCCGGTCGATTTCGGCAGCTTCCTCATCCCGTGCAGCGAGTACCGCATCGACGACGTCTGGCACGTGGTCGGATTGAAGGGCACCGGCAGCAATAACATAATCGTCAAGGACGTGTTCGTGCCGACGCACCGCTTCCTGTCGTACAAGGCAATGAACGACCACACTGCGGGTGGATTGGAGAACAACACCGACGCGGTGTACAAGATGCCTTGGGGCACCATGCATCCCACAACCATTTCCGCGCCCATCATGGGAATGGCCTACGGCGCCTATGACGCCCATGTCGAACACCAGGGCAAGCGGGTGCGCGCCGCTTTCGCCGGTGAGAAGTCCAAGGACGATCCGTTCGCCAAGGTGCGCATCGCCGCGGCTGCCAGTGACATCGACGCAGGCTGGCGGCAACTGATCGGCAACATGGCCGACGAGTACGCGCTGTTGAAGGCGGACAAAGAGATTCCGTTCGAGCTGCGGACCAGGGCGCGTCGCGACCAGGTGCGCGCCACCGCGCGCGCTATCGCGTCGATCGACCTGCTATTCGAGGCGTCCGGTGCCACCGCGCTGGGTGTTGAGCAGCCCGTGCAGCGGTTCTGGCGGGACGCACACGCCGGCCGAGTGCACGCCGCCAATGAGCCCGAGCGAGCCTACTTGATTTTCGGTAACAATGAATTCGGGCTGCCGCCGCAGGACACGATGGTTTGATTGGCCGGCCTGATGACGTCCTTCGCAGCCGAAGCTGCCCAACAGCAAGAGGTCACCTTCGAGTCGACATCGAGGTACGCGCAGGTCCGCGAGGACATGAGGCTGCACTACCACGAGGCCGGCGTCGGCCACGAGCAGACCGTGGTGCTGCTGCACGGTGGCGGGCCCGGCGCTTCCAGCTGGTCGAACTTCGGCCGTAACATTGCGGTACTGGCTGCGCACTTTCATGTGCTGGCCGTTGACCAGCCTGGCTACGGGCTCTCGGACAAGCACACCGAGCACGAGCAGTACAACCGCTACAGCGCCACCGCGCTGCTGAATCTGTTTGATCATCTCGGGATCGAACGGGCTCCGTTGGTGGGTAACTCACTCGGTGGCGGTACCGCCGTGCGGTTCGCCCTGGACAATCCAAAGCGGGCCGGCCGGCTGGTGCTGATGGGGCCAGGTGGGTTGAGTGTCAACCTGTTCGCACCCGACCCCACCGAAGGTGTCAAGCTGCTGGGCAGGTTCGCGGCCAACCCGACCCGCGAGAACATTGAGAAGTTTCTCCGCATCATGGTTTTCGACCAGAGTCTGATCACACCTGAGCTCGTCGAGGAGCGGTTCCAGATCGCCAGTACGCCGGAGTCGCTTGCCGCGACAAGAGCAATGGGTAAATCGTTCGCCGGCGCAGATTTCGAGCTGGGCATGATGTGGCGCGACGTGTACAAGTTGCGCCAGCCGACCCTACTGATTTGGGGACGCGAGGACAGGGTCAACCCGCTCGACGGCGCTCTGGTGGCGCTCAAACAAATTCCTCGGGTGCAGCTCCACGTGTTCGGGCAGTGTGGACATTGGGCACAGCTGGAAAAGTTTGACGAGTTCAACAAGCTGACTGTTGATTTCCTGGGAGGGCAGCGATGACGATCAAGTCGCTGGGATACTTACGTATCGAAACCACCGATATCGGAGCCTGGCGCGAGTACGGGCTCAAGGTGCTGGGCATGGTGGAAG
>JBMYXJ010000113.1:3402-7638 GCA_049608285.1 Mycobacterium sp.
CCGGAGGGCGCCCTATATCTACGGATGGATGAGTTCCCCGCAAGACTGGTGATTGTTCCGGGAGAGCGGGACCGGTTGATGGAGTCGGGCTGGGAAACCGCGGATGCGGCTGGTCTGCAAGATATTCGCGACCGCCTCGACGTCGAGGGCACGCCCTACAAAGAGGCCACGTCCGCCGAACTGGCCGACCGTCGGGTAGATGAGATGATCACGTTCTCCGACCCTTCGGGAAACGTCTTGGAGATCTTCCACGGCATCGCCCTGCAACACCGGCGGGTGGTAAGCCCCTACGGTCATAAATTCGTTACCGAGGATCAGGGCCTTGGACACGTCGTTCTGACTACGCGGGACGACGCCGAATCTCTGCACTTCTACCGCGACGTCCTGGGCTTCAACCTACGTGACTCCATGCGCCTGCCGCCACAGCTGGTCGGCCGGCCCGCCGATGACCCGCCGGTGTGGTTGCGGTTCTTCGGGGTGAACCCACGGCACCACAGCTTGGCATTCATGCCAGGTGAGACGCCCAGTGGGATAGTCCATCTCATGGTAGAAGTTGAAAATGCCGATGATGTCGGGCTCTGTCTGGACCGGGCGCTGCGCCGTAAGGTAAAGATGTCGGCGACGCTTGGCAGGCACGTCAACGACAAGATGTTGTCCTTCTACATGAAGACACCCGGCGGCTTCGACGTCGAGTTCGGCTGCGAAGGACTCGAAGTCGAGGATCACTCCTGGGTTGCCCGCGAGAGCACCGCCGTCTCTCTGTGGGGCCATGACTTCAGCGTCGGCTTCAAGGCCTGACGAGCGCTTGCGCGAGGAGACATCAACCAAGTGGGCAAGCTACCGATCGACCCGCGCACATTCCGAAGTGTTCTGGGCCAGTTCTGCACCGGTATAACGGTAATCACCACCGTGCACGACGGCGAGCCGGTGGGCTTCGCATGTCAATCGTTCGCAGCGCTATCGTTGGACCCGCCGCTGGTGCTGTTCTGCCCGACGAGACAATCGCGATCCTGGCAGGCCATCGAGGCCAGCGGCGTCTTCTGTGTAAACATCCTGCACGAGAAGCAGAAGGATGTCTCGGCGCGCTTCGGCTCCCGAGAGCCTGACAAGTTCGCCGGAATCGACTGGACACCATCGAAACTGGGCTCACCGATCATTGAAGGCACGCTGGCGCACATCGACTGCTCGGTGCATTCGGTGCACGATGGTGGCGACCACTTCGTGGTCTACGGCGCTGTGCACTCACTGTCAGACGTCCCGAAGAAGAAGCCGAGGCCGCTGCTGTTCTATCAGGGGCAGTACACCGGCATCGAACCCGACAAGACGACGCCGGCAGACTGGCGCGACGATCTCGAAGCTTTCCTGACCACCACCACGGACGACACCTGGCTGTAGCCTCTTCGGTTTGCTCGCGGTGTGTGTTTCCCGCGGCGAACCGGCAACTGGTGTGATGCGGTTGAGGCTTGACTGCAGGTCGAGCTTGAAGTGGACGGTGGGTTGCTGGGCCGGCTGGCATCCTGGTCTGCTGGAATGGTCGCGGGGCTTAGTAACACAATGGACGGCGGATGGAGAGCATGGTGACGGCGACGGACGAACCGCAGTGGGTTCCCACCGAGCGGGACATCGCTGACGCGCGGGTCACCGACTTCGCGCGGTTCGTCGAGCAGCGAACGGGTTTGACGTTTCCCGATTACGCCGCTCTGTGGCAGTGGTCGGTGGTGGACATCGCCGGTTTCTGGGCCGCATTGTGGGACTATTTTGATGTTGGTCCTCGCGGACAGACGGTGCTCGACCGCAGCGAAATGCCTGGTGCTCGATGGTTTCCGGGTACCACGCTGAACTACGTCGATCAGATCACCCGCAATGCTCGCACCGACCGGCCGGCGATCATCCACGTCAGCGAAGACGAGCCCGACCATGAAGTGTCGTGGGGCGAGCTGTTGGGCCGCGCCGCTGCGTTCGCCGAGGCGCTGCGTGCAGCGGGCGTAGGTCCCGGTGATCGAGTTGTCGGATACATCCCCAACACCCCTGAGGCGGTGATCGCCTTTCTGGGCACGGCAGCCGTCGGCGCCGTCTGGAGCGCCTGCGGTCAGGACTATTCGGCGAAAGCGGCGTTGGATAGGCTAGGTCAGCTTGAGCCCAAGGTGCTGGTGACCGCGGACGGCTATCGGTTCGGTGGAAAGTATCGGGACAAGCGCGACGACGTCGCCGCCCTTCGTGCGGGGCTGCCGACGCTCCGAGCCACATTTTCCACCGACGATCTCGCGGTGCGGAGCGAGGGCGAACTCAACGCCGTCCCGGTCCCGTTCGAACACCCATTGTGGATCCTGTTCTCCTCCGGGACGACCGGCCTCCCGAAGGGCATCGTGCATGGTCACGGCGGGGTTGTTCTGGAACATCTCAAAACTGTTGCGCTGCAGTCAGACATCGGGCGTGAAGATACCTTTTTCTGGTTCACCAGCCCCAGCTGGATGATGTGGAACTTGCAGGTCGCAGGATTGTTGGTGGGCGCAACGATTGTCTGCTACGGCGGCAGCCCGTCGGCAGGTCGACCGGACGCGCTGTGGGAGATCGGTGCGCGGGTCAGGGCGACGGTGCTCGGCACCAGTCCTGGCTATGTGCTGGGCTGTATGAAGGCCGATGTGCTCCCGAGTCAGAGTCACGACTTGTCGGCGCTGAGGACTGTCGGGATTACCGGCTCGTCACTGCCGCCGTCGTCGTCGCTGTGGTTGCGTGACAATGTCGGTGCGCACGCGCAGGTTTCCGCTATCAGTGGTGGAACCGATGTGGTGTCGGCGTTCATCGGCGGCGTCCGCACGGTGCCGGTGTGGCCTGGAGAGTTGTCGGTGCGGTTTCTCGGCGTCGCGTTAGATGCGTGGGACGAATCCGGAGAGCCGGTGCGCGGCGAAGTGGGTGAGCTGGTCGTCACTGAGCCGATGCCCTCGATGCCGGTCTGTTTCTGGAACGACCCCGACGGAAACCGTTATCGGGAAGCTTACTTCGAGATGTATCCGGGGGTGTGGCGCCACGGCGATTGGATCACGATCACCGACCGTGGAAGCGTGGTCGTGCACGGACGCTCGGATTCCACCCTCAACCGCCACGGTATCCGGATGGGCAGCGCCGACATCTATCAGGCGGTCGAGAGTCTTCCCGAGATCGCTGAGGCGTTGGTGATCGGAGCCGAACAACCCGACGGCGGCTACTGGATGCCGTTGTTCGTGGTCTGCTCTTCTGGCGTCGAACTCACCGATGAGTTGCGCGAGCGTATCAAAGACAGCATCCGATCCGAGGTGTCGCCGCGGCATGTGCCCGACGAAATCATCGACGCCCCGGGCATTCCGCACACCCGCACCGGCAAGAAGCTCGAAGTGCCGATCAAGAAGCTACTCCAGGGCGGCGACCCGAAGAAAGTTGTCGAGCGCAGCGCAGTGGATGACCCTTCGCTGCTTGACTGGTACGTCACGCGGCGTCGAAGCTGACGCGGTCGATGCTGAGTTAGCTGTCCGGCTGAGCGCAATATGTCGCACCGAGGACTCGGTCGCGGTCTAGCCCAGCCACGATTCGATGCGGCGCAATGCCTCGCCGATGTCGTTGGCCGGGCCTGCGAACGACAAGCGCACGAATGCCCCACCCCGTAGTGTGTCGAAATCGACGCCGGGTGCGATCGCAACTCCGGTATCGGCCAGCAGCTTTGAGCAAAACGACAACGAATCCTTCGTCAGATGGGAAACGTCGGCATAGACGTAGAACGCGCCGTCGGTCGGGGCCAGTCGGTCGATACCGATCCTGCGGAGCCCGTCCAACAGCAGGGTCCGGTTCGCTGCGTACCCGTCGAGAAGGGAATCGGCTTCAGCGATGGATTCGGGCGTGAAAGCCGCGATCGCCGCTTCTTGGGCGAGCGCGGGCGGACAGATCGTGAAGTTTCCGGTCAGGCAGTCGATGGCGCGCTGCAGCTCTTCGGGTACAAGCAGCCAGCCCAGGCGCCACCCCGTCATCGCGAAGTATTTCGAAAAGCTGTTCACCACAATCGAATCCCGCGACGTCTCCCACGCACTGCTGGTCGCCGGCGAACCTTCGTACACCAGGCCGTGGTACACCTCATCGCTGATCAGACGGACCCCCGATGATTCACACCAGGAGGCGATCGCGGCGAGCTCGTCGGGCGGTATCACCGTACCGGTGGGATTGGCCGGGCTGGCAACGATCACCCCGGCGACGGGTGGATCGAGCTCA
>JBMYXJ010000114.1:0-7616 GCA_049608285.1 Mycobacterium sp.
AAAGGCACCGCATCGAAGCGCGGCGTGAAGTAACGCCCGACTTGGGGCTGCTTGCCAGGCCGCAGACGCGCAAAGCTTCCCGACTCGAGTCTGCGGACGCCCTGGTGCAGGGTCTCGGGTTCGGGCACGTACTGCAGCACCGTGTAATGCTGAACGGCGCGTCTGTCGATGGTGAGATCGATTCCCAGCGGGCCAGCCACCTCAAGGAGGCACTTCTTCTCGCTTCCGACCACGGTGCCACCGGGCCCTGTCGCCATGAACAGTGGCTTGATGCCGAATGGATCTCGCGCGCAGAACAGTTCTTGCTCGACGCCGTCCCACAGCGCGAAAGCGAACATGCCCCGCAGCCGCACCAGCGCCTCGGTTCCCCAATAGTGGTAGGCAGCCAGAATCGTCTCGCCGTCGCCGTCGGTGTGGAAGACGGCGCCGAATTCGGACCGCAGCGCTTCACGTAATTCCAAGTAGTTGTAAATCTCGCCGTTGAACACCATCACGTAGCGGTTCGGCGTTTCGGTCGGCCCCCACTGAAGTGGCTGGTGACTGTGGGCGATGTCGATGATCGACAGACGGTTGAAGCCTAGGACGATCTGACTCGTCGCGGCCGGCCCGGCTCCGATGGTGTCATTCCAGGTCCCGGGTTCATCGGGACCTCGGTGGCGCATCATGGCGGTAGCGCCGAAAACGGTGTCGACGATGGTGGGGGACACCTCGTGGGAGGGGTCGGTTACCAGCGCCAGTAATCCGCACACTGCGCCAGTATGCCTAATCGGGCTGGTGCATAGAGATTGACACAGACACATTCCGCAGTCGCTTCACCGCATTCCCACGGGGTGGTCTACGCTGCGTAGTATTCAGTGCAGTCGGCTGGCCGCCCGTCGGTCCATCGACTGCCCCGAGATTTCGAGGAGGCGCCAACGTGTCCGCTCGCGGCCTGAAGTTGGTGGCAGTGTCGGTGCTCTTGGGTGGGACTGCGGTTCTGCTCAGTGGGTGCAGTTGGTCTGAGGGGCTAGGCCTGGGGTGGCCCAGAGGCATCACACCTGAGGCGCACCTCAACCGTGAACTGTGGATCGGCTCGGTCATCGCCGCGCTCGTCGTTGGCGCAATCGTCTACATACTGCTGTTCTGGACTGTGTCTTTCCACCGCAAGAAGAAGGACGACGAGGAACTGCCACGTCAGTTCGGCTACAACATGCCGCTTGAACTGGTGCTTACGGTGATCCCGTTCCTGATCATCTCGGTGCTGTTCTACTACACGGTCGTGGTGCAGGAGCGGATGCTGCACAAGGACCCCAACCCCGAGGTCGTGATCGACGTCACCGCCTTCCAGTGGAACTGGAAGTTTGGCTACCAGAAGGTCGACTTCGCCGACGGCACTTTCACCTACGACGGCGTCGATAACGAGCGCAAGGAGGCGATGGTCTCCAAGCCCGAGGGTGTTGATAGCCACGGTGAGGAGGTTGTCGGTGCGATCGACGGCCGCAACCCCGAGGACCGCTCCTACCTGAATTTCGACAAGGTCGAGACGCTGGGCACCTCGTCGGAGATTCCGGTACTGGTGGTGCCTGCCGGCAAGCGGATCGAATTCGTGCTGGCGGCGGCCGACGTGGTCCACGGTTTCTGGGTGCCGGAGTTTCTCTTCAAGCGGGACGTATTGCCCAACCCGGTGCAAAACAACTCCGACAACATTTTCCAGGTCAGCGAAATATTCAAGACCGGCGCGTTCGTGGGCCGGTGTACCGAGATGTGCGGCACGTATCACTCGATGATGAACTTCGAGCTACGCGTGGTCGAGCCCAATGACTTCAAGGCCTACCTTGACCAGCGCATAGCCGGAAAGACGAACGCCGAGGCGCTGCAGGCGATCAACCAGCCGCCGCTGGCGATCAGTACCGAACCGTTCGACACCCGCCGCGGTGAGCAGGCGCCGCAGGTCCCACAGGCGAGCAGGTAGGACAGCACATGCATATCGAAGCCAGGTTGTTTGAGTTCCTGACCGCCTTCTTCGCGCTGGCAACCGTCGTGTATGGCGTTCTGACGGCGATGTTTGCCTACGGCGGTATCGAATGGGCGGGCACCACCGCACTAGTGCTGACCACCGGCCTTACATTGATCACCGGCACCTTCTTCCGGTTTGTCGCGCGGCGTCTGGACACCCGGCCCGAGGACTACGAGGACGCCGAGATCGCCGATGGGGCCGGCGAGCTGGGCTTCTACAGCCCGCACAGCTGGTGGCCGATATTCATTGCCTTGTCAGCCTCGGTCACCGCGGTCGGCGTGGCGTTGTGGCTGTCGTGGCTGATCTTTGCCGGTGTCTGCTTCGTGCTGGCTTCGGTGGCTGGCCTGGTTTTCGAGTACCACACGGGAGTCGAGAAGCACTGAGCCGTTGTCGATGCCTGTTGTCGGCACGAGTCGCCAACAAGGTCACAATCCGGTTATGAGTTCGCCCGGCCCGCGCGCTGAGCGACCTGTTCAGATGCCGCCTTTAGGTAATGTTGCCCAAGCGTTGTGGGCCGCTGAGGGCACCACCGCTGTCGGAGAAGCTTTCGAGAAGGATGGACGGAGATGAGCGGGCCGAATCCCCCGGGAGACCCTGACGGGGCGGATCTCCCCGGTAGCGCCAGTTCATACCCAGACGACACCGACCACTACTCGCAGGCGTATTCGGCACCAGAGTCCGAGCAGTTCGGCAGCAGCCCTTACTTGCCTGCCGACGCATCGCTCTATGACTACGAGAACTACGACCCTGCAGCCGATGGCGGTGAGCCGCAGGTCCCACCACCTCGGTGGCCGTGGGTGGTCGGCGTTGTCGCGATCGTCGCGGCAGTCGCTCTGGTCGTGTCAGTGTCGGTATTGGTGACCCGTACTGACACCGACAACTTGGCTACGCCCGAGGTGACCACGAAACCGGCGCCACCTGTCCAGGACGAGATCATCGCTACAACCCCGCCGCCTCCGCCGCCTCCGCCGCCCCCGCCGAGTGAGGAGCCCCCTCCACCGCCGCCCGAGACGATAACGGTCACCGAGCCGCCTCCGCCGCCGCCGACCACCGAAGAGGCGCCTCCGCCGCCGCCGACCACCGAGGAGCCGCCTCCTCCGCCGCCGCCGACTACAAGGGCGGGCCCACGGCAGGTCACTTACTCCGTCACCGGCACCAAGGCGCCCGGCGACATCATTTCCGTGACGTACGTCGACGCGTCCGGCCGCAGCCGCACGCAGCGCAACGTCTACATCCCGTGGTCACTGACGGTCACTCCCATCTCGCAGTCCGAGGTTGGTTCAGTGCGTGCGTCGAGCCTGTTTTTGGTGAGCCGGCTGAACTGCTCGATCACGACAAGCGACGGCGCTGTACTGTCGTCGAACACCAACAACGCCGCTAAGACAAGTTGTTAGGCAGATCACACAGCTGATGACATACCTCATTGATAACGCAGACCGCTCGCCGCAGACCTCTGGCTTCGACTTTTTTGAGCTGGACCGCATCGACCGTATCTTGCTCGCCAGCTCTGCAGCTGTTTGGTTGGCGGCACTCGGGGCGGGGGTGGCGGCGATTGTGGCGTTGGTTGACCTGTCCGGTGGGCATACCGTGGGCAGCGGCGACTCGGGCACGCCCTGGATCCTGTACACCGTCATCGGCGTCTCTGCGGCGGTGATCGTAGCGGCAGTGCCGTTGCTCCTGCGGGCACGCCGCACGGCCCTGGCGGAATCTGCACCTGAGTCAGAAGCTGAGGCTGCTAGGCCAGAGGCTGAAGCAGCCGCCCCGGAATCTCAGCCCGCTGCGCCGGAATCTGAGGCTGCTACGCCGAAGGCTCCGGCGCGATGCGCCCACCGAGAAGCTAAGGGTGACCCCGGCAGAGGCGTCAGAGCCTGGCGCTTCGCTAGCGGTCGAGCCACCCGCGCCACCAGCCGCCGCGATCGATCAACTGTGGCTGCGGTGCTCCGCGGGAATTGCCTGTGCCATGGGTCTCGCAACGCTACTGATCGCGGTGTCGACCTACCTGATGGCTGTCGGCAGCGATACCGTCGCGTGGGTGCCCTATGGCATCGCCGGCGCGATTACGCTGGGGATGGTAGCGATCCCGTGGTACGCGCTGCGCGAACTCCGCGTCCTTCGATCGACCGAAGCTGATTGAGGTTACTGACGCACATCGAGGTCTAGCGCCGATTGAGGTTGCCGACGCCGACCGTCATCGACCCATACCGACTACCACCGCACTGATTCAGGCCAACCCATCTCTGAGTGCCCATGTCTCGGCGCCCAATCTCTCAGCGCCCAATCTCTCAGCGCTTCGCCCAACCCTCACGGACTTTCCGGCCGAAGCCAGATTGCTGGCCGCCGGGGTTTTCCTAATGCTGACCGTTGGGTGAGCCGTCGGAGTCGTTGGATCCGCTGGTCGAATCCTGGTGCTCCTTCAACGCTGTGAGGGCCCGCTGCTCGGCCGCGTGTTCGGCCGTGGTGAGTGCCTCGTGCTCGGCGAGAGGATCGCCATAGAGGAAGCTGCCCGAGCCGGGCGCGCCGCTGGACCCCAGCTTGTTCATCCGCTTGGGCAATGGTGCACCTTGGTAATCCAGTGGAATCGGATGGCCATGCTCGTCGACAGGCCCGAGCGGTTGGTGCAACTCGACGTAGGCACCGTGCGGGAGTCGCTTGATGATGCCGGTCTCGACGCCATGTTCGAGCACGTCGCGGTCACTGCGCTGCAGTCCCACACACCAGCGGTACGCGACGAAGTACACGATCGCAGGAAGCAACACCATGCCGATGCGCCCGATCCAGGTCGTCGCATTCAGTGAGATGTGGAACTTCAGCGCGATGATGTCGTTCATGCACATGAACGTCAACAAGAGGTAGAAGGCGATCGCCGCCGAGCCCACCGCAGTGCGTGTCGGGGCGTCCCGAGGACGTTGCAACAGGTTGTGGTGAGCGTTGTCGCGGGAAAACTTCCGTTCCATGAACGGGTAGGCGATCAGCAGGATGAACACCAGGCCCATTCCCCCCGCGACCCAATTGCTCTGCGGGATCGTGTGACCCCACGGGTAGAACTCCCAGTCCGGCCAAACGCGTGCCAGTCCGTCGGTCCACATCATGTAGAAGTCCGGCTGGCTGCCCGCCGAGATCTGGGATGGTTTGTACGGGCCAAGAACCCAGATCGGGTTGATCTGTAGCAGCCCACCCATCAAACCGAGGAGACCGACTGTGACGGCGAAGAATGCGCCGCCCTTCACCGCGAACACCGGCATGACGCGCACACCAACGACGTTGGTTTCTGTGCGGCCGGGGCCGGGGAATTGGGTGTGCTTCTGGAACCACACCAAGGCCAGGTGAGCGCCGATGAGCGCCAGCATGATCGCGGGGATCAGCAGGATGTGCAGGGAATACAGCCGCGGGATGATGATTTCACCGGGGAAGTCACCGCCGAATAGTGCCCAGTGCATCCAGGTGCCTATGAGCGGTACGCCCAAGGTGATCGAGGAGAAAGCGGCACGCAACCCGGTGCCCGAGAGCAGATCGTCGGGAAGGGAGTAGCCGAAGTATCCCTCGAACATCGCCAGGATCAACAGAAGTGAACCGACTACCCAGTTGGCCTCCCGAGGTCTGCGGAAGGCACCGGTGAAGAAGACACGGGCGAGGTGGACCATGATCGATGCCGCGAACAGAAGCGCTGCCCAGTGGTGGACCTGACGCACGAACAGCCCGCCGCGGATCTCGAAGCTGATGTCGAGGGCCGTTTCGTAGGCACGCGACATCTGTATGCCGCGCAGCGGTTGGTACACACCCTCATAGGTGACGTGGGCCATCGAGGGGTCGAAGAACAATGTCAGCCAGACCCCGGTGATGAGCAGCACGACGAAGCTGTAGAGCGCGATCTCACCTAGTAGGAACGACCAGTGGGTGGGGAACACCTTGTTGAGCTGCCGGCGAAGCGCAGCCGACGGGTGGTAGCGCGAATCGATCGCGTCGCCCTGTTTGGCGGCGATCTCGGCCAAGTTGGGTCGTGGGCTCATGACGTGCGCTCCCAGAATGCCGGTCCGACGGGTTCGATGAAGTCGCCATTGGCGACCAGGTAGCCGTCCTTGTCGATGGTGATCGGCAGCTGTGCCAACGCGCGGGCAGCCGGACCGAAGATCGGCTTGGCGAAGTGCAACGCGTCGAACTGCGACTGATGGCAGGGGCACAGGATGCGGTAGGTCTGCTGCTCGTACAGCGAGGATGGGCAACCCAGGTGCGAGCACACCTTGGTGTAGGCGAACAAGTCGCCGAAGTTGAAACTCTCCTGGCCTTGTCGCTTGACCACGCGGGACATATCGGCGGGGCGGATGCGAATCAACATGACCGGGTTGCGCACGCCGTAGGCGATCGTGGTCAGGTGGTGCTCCGACTCGACCGTCGTGCCGTCGCCGTCGGATTCGCGCCAGGGAAAGACGGTCTCCATGCCACCGGCGTCGATATCTTCGGGCCGCATCTTGACGAACGGTGAGTCGCCGGCGTTGCCCGTAGCCCGAGCGAGGTAGATGGTCTCGCCGTGGAACCTTGGGGTCCAGCCCGAGGTCCACAACACAGCCTTCTTACCCTCGGCGGTAGGAACGACGGGCTTCCACGGATTCTTGATCAACCCCCCCATGAAGGCCACCAGCGTGCCCAGGCCGAAAGCGCCGAATCCGATACCCAGTGACATGCCGATCAGCTTGCGGCGCTTGAGCGTTGAGCCTTCCAATGCGTCACCGAGGTTGGCGACGATGGTCTTGCGGTCGATCTCGGGGGACCGGCCGTCGTGGCGGTCCTGGATGGCGATCTCTTCAGGGATGAATTTTTTCTGGAACAGAACGGCACCGATGCCGATCGCCAGAATCGACATACCAAACGTGAGACCGTAGAGCGGGGTGGTCAGCGAGTAGACAAACTCACCCGAGGATCCGTACGGCTTGTACTCCCAGGGCCAGAACAGGAAGACCAGCAGGAGAGCCAGACCGCTGAACCCGGCAAACAGTAGCCAGTAGGCCACGGTCCGTTCGGCGCGTTTTTCGGCCTTGGTGCCGGAGACCGGCCAGCGCTGTTCCTTGTAGACGATCTCGACGCCGTCGAGTTCGCCGCCCAGTTTGAGCAG
This sequence comes from Mycobacterium sp., assembly GCA_049608285.1. GTDB lineage: Bacteria > Actinomycetota > Actinomycetes > Mycobacteriales > Mycobacteriaceae > Mycobacterium. The sequence goes on from JBMYXJ010000114.1 coordinate 7,104, forward strand.
TTCCTCCTGCGACATCTCGGCGAGTTCGGCGTTGGTGGGCTCGCGGCGGTCGTCACTCATGCTCGGGCTCCGATCCAGAGAGCGGCGGCGATGGCGGCCACCATTCCAACAATCCAGATCACCATGCCCTCAGAGGTGGGGCCGAAGCCGCCCAATCCGAAGCCACCGGGCGTCGGCGTTTTGGCTGCCTCTCGGACGTAGGCCACGATGTCGCGCTTCTCCTCGGCATTCAGTTGTCGGTCGGAGAACTTCGGCATGTTCTGCGGGCCCGACAGCATGGCGGTGTAAATCTGGGCCGGGGTGGCGTTACCGAGATCAGGTGCGTACTTCCCCGAGGAAAGCGCGCCGCCCTTGCCGGTGAAGTTGTGGCACGACGCGCAATTGAGCCTGAACAGATCACCGCCCCGGGCGACGTCGTTGCCGATCAGAGATTGCTGCGCAATGTGGCCGTTCTCGTCTCGGGGTGCCACCGGCCCGCCGCCGTTGGCCTGAACGTAGGCGCCGAGTGCGTCG
>JBMYXJ010000115.1:0-7600 GCA_049608285.1 Mycobacterium sp.
GAGCTTGCCAAACGGAGCACCCTCGGCGAGATCAGCGACGACACCTCCATAATCGTGGCCGGCCACTCAGTCGGCGAGATCGCCGCCTACGCCATCGCAGGCGTCATCTCCGCCGACGAGGCGGTTTCACTGGCAGCCACCCGCGGGGCCGAGATGGCCAAGGCCTGCGCGCTCGAGCCCACCGGGATGTCGGCGCTACTCGGCGGCGACGAGGACGAGGTGCTCGCCCGACTCGAAGCGCTGGACCTGGTCCCGGCCAACCGCAACGCCGCCGGACAGATCGTCGCCGCGGGTGCGGTGTCAGCTCTGGAGAAATTGGCCGAAGATCCTCCGGCGCGGGCACGCGTCCGCCAACTCGCCACCGCGGGTGCATTCCATACCCAATACATGGTCACCGCCCTGGAGGGGTACACCGCGGTGGCAAACCGAATCACTCCGGCCGAAATCTCCTCGCCGAACGTCACGCTGCTATCGAACGCCGACGGCCGTCCCGTGTCCTCCGCCGCTGACGCGATGACCAAGCTGGTGGCGCAGATGACCCAACCGGTCCGCTGGGATTTGTGCACCGCGACCATGCGAGAGGTCTTCGAGCAGGCCTCCGAAGTCGGCGGAGCCACAGCGATCATTGAGTTCCCCCCAGCGGGAACCCTGACCGGAATCGCCAAACGCGAATTGAAGGGAACGCCGGCCCACCCGATAAAATCCCCCGCTGACCTGGATGGACTTGCGGCGACTGTGACGTCGTCTCAGGCCGCGCCCAGCTGACGAGTACCTATCAACCGTTCGACTGTTCGACCGTTCGTCAACCGAGTAACAACCCCTAGATAGAAGGAGTCACCGTGCCCGCCACTCAGGAAGAAATCATCACCGGACTCGCCGAGATCATCGAAGAGGTCACCGGCATCGAGCCCTCAGAAGTGACTCCCGAGAAGTCATTCGTCGACGACCTGGACATCGACTCGCTTTCGATGGTCGAGATCGCCGTACAAACCGAAGACAAGTACGGCGTGAAGATTCCCGACGAAGACCTCGCCGGTCTGCGTACCGTCGGTGACGTCGTTGGCTACATCCAGAAGCTCGAGGAAGAGAACCCCGAAGCCGCCGCAGCTATCCGGGCGCAGATCACAGGTGACAAGTGACCCCTCCTTCCACTGCTAACGGCGGTTTCCCCAGCGTTGTGGTGACCGCCGTCACGGCGACAACATCGATCGCGGCGGATATCGAGAGCACGTGGAAGGGCTTGTTGGCCGGCGAAAGCGGCATCCACGTCCTCGAGGATGAATTCGTCACCAAATGGGATCTACCGGTGAAGATCGGTGGTCATCTCAAGGAGCCACTTGACCCGTTGATGACCCGACTCGAGATGCGTCGCATGTCCTACGTGCAGCGCATGTCGAAGTACCTGGGCAAGCAACTCTGGGAGACCGCGGGCTCACCCGAGGTCGATCCGGACCGCTTCGCCGTGGTTATCGGCACCGGTCTCGGTGGCGGCGAGAAAATCGTCGAGACCTATGACGCAATGAACGAGGGCGGGCCCCGCAAGGTGTCCCCGCTGGCCGTTCAGATGATCATGCCCAACGGTGCGGCTGCGGTCGTCGGACTGGAATTGGGCGCCCGTGCCGGTGTCATCACCCCGGTGTCAGCGTGCTCATCAGGCTCCGAAGGCATTGCCCACGCGTGGCGTCAGATCGTCATGGGCGACGCGGACATCGCCGTGTGTGGCGGCGTCGAAGGCGGAATCGAAGCACTGCCCATTGCAGCGTTCTCGATGATGCGTGCAATGTCGACCCGCAATGACGATCCAGAAGCCGCGTCGCGGCCGTTCGACAAGGACCGTGACGGGTTCGTCTTCGGTGAAGCCGGCGCACTCATGGTCATCGAAACCGAGGAACATGCCTTGGCCCGTGGCGCCAAACCGCTGGCCAGGCTCCTGGGCGCAGGCATCACCTCGGATGCGTTCCACATGGTGGCCCCCGCATCAGACGGCCTTCGTGCCGGCCAGGCGATGAAACGGGCGATGGAGACGGCGGGCCTGTCGCCGGCGGACATCCAGCACGTCAATGCGCACGCCACATCGACCTCGATCGGTGACACTGCCGAGGCAAACGCCATCCGGGTCGCCGGTGTTGAGCACGCCGCTGTCTATGCGCCGAAGTCAGCATTGGGACACTCGATTGGCGCTGTCGGCGCACTTGAGTCCATCCTCACGGTGCTGGCGCTGCGGGACGGGGTCATCCCCCCCACGCTGAACTACGAAACGCCCGACCCCGAGGTCGACCTCGATATCGTCGCAGGTGAGCCCCGACAAGGCGATTACCAGTACGCCATCAACAACTCGTTCGGCTTCGGCGGCCACAATGTGGCTCTCACGTTTGGTCGGTACTAGACGGCAGTAATTCAGGAAGGAGAAGCGGCTCAGTCATGGCAACGCCGACAACAGGTGACGGACTTCCGAACGTCGTCGTCACCGGCTTCGCAATGAGCACGAGTTTGGCCACCGACGCCGAATCGACGTGGAAAGCGCTCCTGGACTCGCAAAGTGGCATCCGCACTCTCGAAGATCCTTTCATCGAGCAGTTCGACCTTCCGATCCGCATCGGCGGCCACCTGCTGGAAGACTTCGAATCGGAGCTGACCAAGGTCGAGAACCGGCGGATGTCCTACATCCAGAAGATGGCCACCGTGGTCGGCCGGCGCGCCTGGGACGCGGCGGGCGCACCGGAGGTCGACAACGATCGGCTGTTGGTATCGATCGGTACCGGACTCGGCGGCGCCGAAGCTCTGGTGTTCGCCTATGACGGTATGCGTGAACGTGGCATACGGGCCGTTTCGCCCCTAGCAGTCCAGATGTTCATGCCGAACGGGCCCTCGGCAGTCGTCGGGCTCGAACGCCACGCCAGGGCCGGCGTACTCACCCCGGTCTCGGCCTGCGCGTCCGGCTCCGAGGCCATCGCCCAGGCGTGGCGCAATATCGTCCTCGGCGAGGCCGACATCGCGATCTGTGGAGGCGTCGAACAGCGCATCGAGGCCGTACCGATCGCCGCCTTCGCCCAGATGCGCATAGTCATGTCGACGACGAACGACGACCCCGCCGGCGCATGCCGCCCGTTCGACCGGGACCGCAATGGGTTTGTCTTCGGCGAAGCCGGCGCTCTCATGGTCATCGAGACCGAGGAGCACGCCAAAGCGCGGGGCGCTGAAATTCTCGGCCGCTTGATGGGCGCCAGCGTCACCTCGGACGGCTTCCACATGGTGGCCCCCGACCCCAACGGCGAGCGTGCCGGCCACGCGATTAGCCGCGCCATCCAGCTAGCAGGCCTGAAACCCACCGACATTGATCACGTGAACGCGCACGCCACCGGCACCAGCGTCGGGGACGTCGCCGAGGCCAAAGCGATCAACAACGCGATGGGCGGTCACCACCCCAGCGTTTACGCCCCGAAGTCCGCGCTAGGCCATTCGGTAGGTGCAGTCGGCACGGTCGAATCGATCCTGACCCTAATGACGTTGCGCGATGGTGTCGTGCCGCCGACCTTGAACCTTAGAAATCTCGATCCAGAGATCGATCTCGACGTGGTGGCCGGACAACCGCGTACCGGAGAGCTGCGGTACGCAGTCAACAATTCGTTCGGATTCGGCGGGCACAACGTCGCACTCGCCTTCGGCAGGTACTGAAACGGCAGGAGAACACATGACGACGATTGAGGATGGGCCGGCCCCCGACGCACTGAACGAATCACTGGATCCGCGTGACCCGCTGCTGCGTCTTTCGGCTTTCTTCGACGACGGCACCGTCGAGCCGCTTCACGAACGTGACCGCTCCGGGATCCTGGCCGCGGCCGGCGCCGTCAACGGAGTGCGCACCATCGCCTTCTTCACCGACGGCACCGTCATGGGGGGCGCGATGGGAGTGGAAGGCTGCAAGCACATCGTCGATGCCTATGACCTCGCCATCGAGGAGCGGAGCCCGATCGTCGGGATCTGGCACTCCGGTGGAGCCAGGCTGGCCGAGGGGGTCAAGGCCCTGCACGCCGTGGGCCTCGTGTTCGAAGCGATGATCCGGGCGTCCGGGCATGTGCCGCAGATCTCTGTCGTGGTCGGCTTCGCCGCCGGCGGCGCGGCCTATGGCCCGGCACTGACCGATGTGGTGATCATGGCGCCCGAGGGCCGGGTGTTCGTCACTGGCCCCGACGTTGTACGAAGCGTGACCGGCGAGGATGTCGACATGGCCAGCCTCGGCGGCCCGGCCACCCATCACAAGAAATCCGGCGTGTGCCACATCGTCGCCGCCGACGAACTAGACGCCTACGCCCGTGGCCGGCGCCTGATCGGCTACTTCTGCCAGCAGGGCCATTTCGACCGCACCAAGGCCGAGGCCGGCGATACCGATCTGCATGCGCTGCTACCTGATTCTTCCCGGCGCGCCTACGACGTGCATCCGCTGGTCGAGGCCTTGCTGGATGACGACTCACCGTTCGAGGAGTTCCAGGCCAAGTGGGCCCCGTCGATGGTGGTTGGTCTGGGTCGGCTGTCGGGGCGCACTGTCGGCGTGCTCGCCAACAACCCGCTGCGACTCGGTGGCTGCCTGAATTCGGAAAGCGCGGAGAAGGCGGCGCGTTTCGTGCGGCTGTGCGATGCCTTTGGGATTCCCCTGGTCGTCGTCGTGGATGTGCCCGGCTACCTGCCCGGCGTCGATCAGGAATGGGGCGGCGTGGTGCGACGTGGCGCCAAGTTGCTGCACGCCTTCGGCGAGTCGTCGGTCCCACGCGTCACGCTGGTCACCCGTAAGATCTACGGCGGCGCCTACATCGCGATGAACTCTCGTTCACTGAACGCCACCAAGGTGTTCGCATGGCCTGACGCCGAAGTCGCCGTCATGGGCGCTAAAGCGGCGGTCGGCATCCTGCACAAGAAGAAGCTGGCCGCTGCCGCTCCCGAAGAACGCGAGGCGCTGCACGAGGAGCTCGCCGTCGAACACGAGAAGCTCGCCGGTGGCGTCGACGCAGCGATCGACATCGGTGTGGTGGACGCAAAGATCGACCCGGCACACACCCGCAGTGTGCTGACCGAGGCACTGGCCGAGGCGCCCGCACGCCGCGGCCGCCACAAGAACATCCCGCTGTAGCGGCAAGGGATGTCGGGGCCGCCTCAGTTAGCGGTAGACAGCAGTTCGGCAGCAGCGGCCTCTGCCCGCGCGCGGTCCTCGGCGACAAGTCCGATGCGGGTACGCCGGTCGAGGATGTCATCAGCTGTGAGCGCGCCCTCGTGGGTGACCGCGTATTCGAATTCCGCTCGGGTGACATCGATTCCGTCGGCAACCTGATCGGTGGGCCGATCGCAGCCCGCCCGCGCGATCACATTCGGCGCCTCGGCACCGTACCGCGCCACCATCGAGCCCGGCAGTTCAGCCAGTGAGCGAAGTTCAGAAACAGGATTCGATGGTGCCCCCACCAGCGGGAGGCTCTGGGTCCGACATGCGCCCGCGGTCAGCGCGCGCAGCGTAACTGCACGGTCGACGACGTCCTCGGCCATGTAGCGGTACTCGGTGAGTTTGCCGCCGATGACACTGATGACGCCGCTAGGGGACTCCACGACCGCGTGGTCACGGGAAACGTCGGATGTGCGACTGCGGCCCTCCTCGGGCCCCTTCGCTCCAGCCCGCCGGTCCCCCGTTTCGATCAGCGGCCGTAGGCCGGCGTAGGCACCGATCACATCCTCCTGGCCAAGGGATGTGTCCAACGCGGTGTTGACCGTGTCGAGCAGGAACGAGATCTCCGAGGGCGTTGGGCGCGGGACGTCTGGAATCGGCCCGGGGGCATCCTCGTCGGTCAGCCCCAGATACACCCGTCCGAGCTGTTCAGGCATCGCGAACACGAACCTGTTGACCTCACCAGGGATCGGGACAGTCAGTGCCGCAGTGGGGTTTCCGAACGTTTTGGCGTCGAATACCAGATGGGTTCCGCGGCTGGGTCGCACTCGGATGGATTCGTCTACCTCGCCGGCCCACACTCCTGTGGCGTTGACGACTGCGCGCGCTGCCACATCCATAGACTCGCCGGTGAGCGTGTCAGTCAGTGTCACCGACGTGCGCGCCGCATTCGATGCCGCGACGCGAGTGAGAATTCGGGCCCCGTGCTGCGCAGCGGTACGGGCCACCGCTGTCACCAGCCGCGCGTCGTCGATGAGCTGTCCGTCGTAGGCCAGCAGTGCCCCGTCGAGACCGACGCGGCGCACGGTCGGCGACAGCACGACGGCCTGCCGGGCGTCGATGCGGCGGGACCTGGGCAGCGTGGACGCCGACGTGCCCGCCAGTTTGCGCAGCCCGTCTCCCGCTGCGAACCCGACCCGAACCAGACCCCGCGAGGCTCGGGACATCTCGGGCAGCAATGGAACAAGCTGCGGCATCGCACTCACCAAGTGCGGCGCGTTGCGGGACATCAGGATTTCGCGTTCGATGGCGCTGCGCCGGGCGATGCCGACGTTTCCAGTGGCCAGGTACCGCAGCCCGCCGTGGATCAGTTTCGAGCTCCATCGGCTGGTGCCGAAAGCCAGATCGTGCTTTTCCACCAACGCGACCGACAGACCTCGGGTCACCGCGTCCAGCGCGATCCCGGCGCCGGTGATGCCACCACCGATCACGATGAGGTCGACCGTTGGGCCGTCGGCAAGCCCGAGAAGTTCGTTCGCACGCCGCGATGCGTTCAAAGCCGTTGAACTGTTCATGGTTTCAGATATCCGTTCAGCGAGTAGGCCAGTTCGACGTTGAGAGCCTTACGGTCAAGGAGCGCTTCGACCATCTGCGCCGATTGGATGGTTGACTGCGCAATGAGCAGGCACATGGCCCCCATCTGGCGGGGGTCTCCCGGCCGCACGCTGCCGTCACCCTGCGCCGCCATGATGGCCTCGGCGAGGGCTTCGACCAGGATCTTCTGGCTGCTGCCCAGCCGTTCGGCGATGTACACCATGGCGAGGTTCGGCGCGTTGACGATCACCGGCATCACCACCTCGTCATTGCGCAGGTGCTCGGCTACGGCAACGACACGTTCCACCAGCGCCTCGCGCCCGACACCGCTGTCGGGGGTCGAGTCGAGCACGGCGGCGATACGCACGGTCAGGAGTTCGGCGATCACCCATTGGATGTCGGGCCACCGCCGGTAGATGGTCGGACGGCTAACCCCCGCACGCCGGGCGATCTCAGTCATCGTCGTCCGTTCGACACCGTAGGCCAGGATGCACTCTGCAGCAGCGTCGAGGATCTTCTCCTCCACGCTGGATTCCGAGTTACGGATTGACATGATCTGTAATACTGTAACTCATGACCGCTGCCGAAGCCCAGCCCGCCGACCCGCCGATGCAGTGGAACGCCTGGGGCGACCCTGCTGCCGCCAAACCCCTATCCCCTAGCATCCGCACCCTGCTCAGCCAGGCGCTCGGCATCGACGGGCAGGGGCCCGAGCAGCCCAGCGCTGATCAAGTTCAGCTTCGGCCCTCAACTCTGTCGCAGGCCGATCGCGAAGGCCTGAGCTCCCTCAACCTTTCGCACGCGGTCGCGGTCGCCCTGCACGAAGCATCACGCACGCACTCGACCACGGATCGGCCG
>JBMYXJ010000116.1:0-7604 GCA_049608285.1 Mycobacterium sp.
CAGCAGGCCGAGCCGGTCGCAGATATCGCCATCAAGCGGCACGCACAAGTAGCCCGAGGTGTAGCGGACCATGAACGCGACAAGTTCGGGAGTGGCCTTCTCCGCGGCGAAGATGAGGTCGCCCTCATTCTCACGGTCCTCGTCGTCGATGACGACCACGGCCTTGCCTGCGCCGATGTCGGCCACAGCCCGCTCGACCGAATCCAGCCTCGTCATCTTTACCACCCTTGCCGGTTCCAGGGACTTAACCACGAAACTCCATGGAACAACTAAGTCAACGCCTCTTCAGTATGAACCACCAGCGAAAGCCGGTCGTTTCCCGCCGCCCCGGGCAGGTCCAGATCAAGACTTGGGTCGGTGGGAGTCCAGCGGTTGTCGGCTTCCAACAGCCGCTCGACATACCTCGCGACCAGGCACGACCGAAGACCAGGCCTGACCTGCAAAGACCAAGGTCAGCCGGAAGCGCTAGGGGTTCGAAATATGTTCGAACTGCGCGGATCGAAATACGTTCGACCTGCCTGGATGTGGACCGCCGCCTCGCGGACGATCGGTTTCACGGCGACTTTTGCGGCTGCCCCCAGGCTGCGCCCAGGCGCCCGGCGAAGCATCGAGTTCACCACCAAGAGAAGAGATGCCCGCAGCGAGGTTCTGTAGAAGGAGGTTTCCGCGCGGACATGCTGAGTTGAGGCGGCCGGGGTCTACCAGGGGCACCCCGAGAGGATCCGCATACGGCCCGTCACGCGGCCCGGCCGCCTCCTCGGCGAAGTTTGAAAATGCCACCTGACCATTGTTCGGACCTCCAACAGGGTCGAAGTCAAGATTGGCTCGAATTGCTCTCCCCCGGCATCGACACACCGGGCCTCATGACAACCACACCAGCAGTGCGCGATCCTCGCGGCCGCGGCTGGGGGATACCGCCTCACCGCCACCGTCTCTGTCTTTTTGGGTCTTGCGGCCGCAGGGTGCGCGAACTCCACCAACTCCTCGACCCCGTCGACCGACGACTCCCCCACGGCTGTGGCTCTCAGCTCGGCGGCGGAAGACCACTCGACGCGAGCAGCCGCTCGACATACTTCGCGATCACGTCAACCTCGAGGTTCACCGGCGCACCTACCTCGGCACGACCGAGCGTGGTCAGATCCAGCGTCGTCGGGATCAACGAAACCTCGAACCAGTCGGGCCCCAGCCCGCTCACAGTCAGGGATACCCCGTCCACGGTGATCGAACCCTTCTCTACGACGTAGCGGGACAACGCCGCAGGTAGTGTGATTCGCACCACGGTCCAGTGTTCTGAGGTCGACCGGGAGATGAGGTTGCCGGTCCCGTCGACGTGCCCCTGCACGATGTGCCCGCCCAGCCGGCTCTGCAGCGCCGCGGCCCGCTCTAGGTTCACCCGGGTTCCGACGTCGATATGTCGCAGACTCGACCGGCTCAGCGTCTCGTCCATGACGTCGGCCGAGAACGTACCGTCTGCCAGCACGTCGACCACGGTCAGGCATACACCGTTGACCGCGATGGAGTTCCCATGCCCGGCGTCGGAGGTCACGATCGGACCGCGGATGACAAGTCGGACCGAATCGCCGAGGTTCTCCCGGCCGACTACTTCACCCAGCTCTTCAACGATTCCGGTGAACACAGTGCCAGCTTAGAGGTCAGCCTGGAGCAACTACCCGTGGCCGGACGTGGGCTTCCACCCCGGGCCCGGACAGCACGTGCACCCACTACGATGCAGGCATGCAGTCCCGCCTCCTGGCGATCTTCGCCGCCCTTGTCGCCATCGTCGCCCTTGTTGCAGGATGCTCGGACTCGTCGGAGGATTCCGCCAAGGCACTCCCCGACGCAGCCACCCTGTTGAAAGAGTCGCGCGAAACTACCAAGGACCAGACCAGCGCACACCTCAAGCTCACCGTGCAGGGAAAGATCGCCGAGCTGCCGGTCGAGTCCCTCGTCGGCGATCTCACGCAGACCCCAGCCGTTGCCGCCAAGGGCACAGCCGACATCGTGTTCTTGGGCCAGCGGCTCCAAGATGTCGAGTTTGTCGTCGCCGACGGCGACCTCTATGCGGCGATCACCGCAGGAGGCCGGCTGTCGGATTTCGGACCCGCTTCCGAGATCTACGATGTCGCGGCGATCCTGAGCCCCGACGTCGGACTGGCAAATGTGCTGGCGAACTTCTCAGACGCTACCGCCGACGGCCGCGAAAAAGTGGAGGGCGCTGAAACAGTGCGTATCAGCGGCACTGTGTCTGCAGACGCGGTCAACAAGATCGCCCCGCAGATCGCGGCGACTGGCCCGGTGCCAGGCACCGCCTGGATCGGCGAGGACGGTGACCACGAGCTGATGCAGGCCCGCTTGGAGCCCAGCCCCGGCAACAGCGTCACGATGACCCTGTCGAAGTGGGGCGAGCCGGTGACCGTCGACAAACCCGCGGCGTGATGCAGGGTCGGCATTCAGTCACCGTGTCGACGTCCGCGCCAGCAGTGAAATCGGGCCGGACCAACCGCCGAACCGCGATCAGCGCGGGCAGTCTCGCGGTGGTGTTGGGCGCCCTCGACACCTACGTCGTCGTGACGATCATGACCGACATCATGGCCGACGTCGGCATCGGCGTGAATCAGATCCAGCGGGTGACCCCGATTATCACCGGCTACCTGCTCGGCTACATCGCGGCGATGCCGCTGCTGGGCAGGGCCTCAGACCGGTTCGGCCGCAAGATGCTGATACAGGTCAGCCTGGCCGGATTCGCCATCGGGTCGGTCATCACGGCGCTGTCGACCGATCTCACCGTGTTAGTCCTCGGCCGCGTCATCCAAGGCACTGCCAGCGGCGCCCTGCTGCCGGTGACATTGGCCCTGGCCGCCGACCTTTGGGCCGCCAGAAATCGCGCGGCCGTCCTAGGCGGTGTGGGTGCGGCCCAGGAATTGGGCAGCGTACTGGGCCCGATCTACGGCATCTCCCTGGTGTGGCTGTTCCACCATTGGCAGTCCGTTTTCTGGGTCAACGTACCGCTGGCCGCGATCGCTATGGTGATGATCCACTTCAGCGTGCCTAGTCGGCAGGAAACCGACGATCCGCAGAAGGTCGACGTGATCGGTGGCCTACTGCTGGCCATCGCGCTCGGATTGGCGGTGATAGGGCTCTACAACCCCCAGCCGGACGGCAAGGAGGTGCTGCCCAGTTGGGGCCCACCGATGTTGATTGCCGCCGCCGTGGCGACCGTCATGTTTTTCGTCTGGGAGAAGTTCGCCCGCACGCGACTGCTGGAACCGGCGGGGGTGCGCTTCCGACCGTTCCTGGCCGCACTGGGTGCATCGCTGGCCGCCGGGGCGGCATTGATGGTGACACTGGTCAATGTCGAGCTGTTCGGCCAGGGCGTCCTCGGCCAGGACCAATACCAATCTGCCTTCCTCCTGCTGCGCTTTCTGGTGGCTTTGCCGATTGGCGCATTGCTCGGTGGTTGGCTAGCCACCCGCATCGGGGACCGGATCATCACGTTCGCCGGTCTGCTCATCGCCGCTGGAGGTTATCTGCTGATCTCGCAGTGGCCGGTCAACCTGTTGGCCGCGCGCCACGACCTCGGCCTGTTCACCCTGCCCGCGATGGACACCGACCTGGCGATCGCCGGCTTCGGTCTCGGGCTGGTCATCGGCCCACTGACATCTGCGACGCTGCGGGTGGTACCGGCCGCCCAGCACGGCATCGCTTCGGCGGCGGTGGTGGTGGCCCGCATGATCGGCATGCTGATCGGCATCGCGGCGCTGAGCGCATGGGGTCTCTACCGGTTCAACCAGCACCTGGCCAACCTGCCCGTAACCGCCGAGGGCAACACGCTCGCCGAACGGCTGTCAGCTGAGGCCGCACGAATCCGTGAGGCCTACGTTATGCAGTACGCCGAGATTTTCACGATCACCGCGGTGGTGTGCACAGTGGGTGCTGTGCTCGGCCTTCTCATAGCTGCTCGCGACGAGCACACCGAGGTGGCTGAGGAGTCGGCGCACGACGGCGATCCTCAGCAGCGCTCGCGCCCCCGGACCATGAGCTGAGGCCCCTCGACTGATCCGGATTCTTCGGTAATCCGACATTCTTCAGTGTTCCGACACCGCCATGCGGCGCGGATCACAGCCTTGATCCGATGCGGATCGACTCGACTGACGTTGAGCCAGTCCTGCACTGCAGTCATGCTCGTTGTCCTTTGCTCTTGCTTGCTGTGCGCATTTCTAGCGGCACAATCGCGATACTTTCGCCCCAGTTATTAGCCCCCATTTTCTGGGACGAGTGTACTGAAATTGCGACCCCGACATGCTCTTCGCAGGGCCGAGAACGGGTGTGACGCCGCGCACGGAAACAGTGTCTGAATCTTCGGAAACGATTGGATAACAACCCAATCAGCCCCGGCCGTTATGCGGGCTTGAGACTCAATAGTACGTCAGGACCTAGCGGTACCACCGAATCGAAGCGCCACCGCTGCGCATGCGCGATACTGAGCACTCCGACATCGTCGACCGCTGCGATGGGGCCTCCCAGCAGTATTGGTGCCACGTAGGCCAGGATCCGGTCGATCACACCGGCACGCAAGAATGCGCCGGCCAACGTCGGGCCGCCCTCCAGTAGGACATCCGTGCGGTCGGACAGTGCTCTGATCACTTCGTGAGGATCATGAGTGCGGATCACCATGGTGCGCGAGTCGTCGTTCAAAACCATTGCATCCTGTGAAATTTCACGTTCGCCCACCACCACACGCAGAGGCTGATCGGCAGCCAGCGCCCCGCCGGGCAACCGCGCAGTCAGCTTTGGGTCGTCGACGAAGACGGTGCCCGTTCCCACCACGATCGCATCAGCAGCCGCGCGTCTGCGATGTACGTCGGCGCGGGCGGCCTCACTGGTAATCCACTGGCTGGTGCCATCAGCTGCAGCGCTGCGTCCGTCAACGCTCGTTGCGAATTTCCAAGTAACGTGCGGCAATCCAGTACGTTGCTTGTGTAGCCACTCCCGCAGCGTGCCGCCGCTGACAGCATCGGCCAACACACCAGCCGTGACTGTGACGCCGGCCTCGGTTAGCCGGGCCGCCCCACCGGCGGCTATCGGGTTGGGATCCGAGACCGAATAGACGACCGACGAAATCTCGGCTGCGACAAGCGCATCCACGCATGGCGGCGTTCTTCCGAAATGCCCACATGGTTCCAGAGTGACGACCGCCGTACCGCCTGTCGCACGACGACCCGCCCGACGCAGCGCCAGCACCTCGGCGTGCGGGCCGCCAGCCGGTGAAGTCGCCCCGACACCAGCCACCTCACCGTCGCAGTCCAAGATGACAGCGCCCACAGGCGGATTCGGATATGTACGGCCCTTGACCCGGTCAGCCTGCTCTACAGCCGCCCGCATCGCAGCGTCCAGATTCATGGCGCCAGATGGGGGGAAGCACCCGCTGCCTGCCTACGCAGGGCTGCCACAGCAGCGGCGGGGTCGCCGGCACTGTAAACAGCCGAGCCGGCAACGAAGCAGTCGACACCGGCCTCGGCGGCCTGCTCGATGGTGTCATCGTTGATGCCACCATCGATCTCGACAACGACGGTCAGCTCGCCCGATTCGATGAGGCGACGCAGGATCGCAACTTTGGGCAGGACCTCAGGGATGAACTTCTGGCCGCCGAAACCAGGTTCCACCGACATTATCAACGCGGTATCGAATTCCGGCAGTATCTCAAGATAAGGCTCCAGCGGGGTGCCCGGCTTGATCGCCAACCCCGCCTTGGAGCCGGCGGCTCGAATGTCGCGGGCAACACCCACCGGATTGTCAGTAGCCTCGGCGTGGATTGTCACGTTGTACGCGCCTGCTTCTGCATAGGGAGGTGCCCAGCGCTGGGGATTGTCAATCATCAAATGACAATCCATCGGAATATCAGTGACCTTCAGCAGCGATTCCACCACCGGAAGACCAAGCGTGAGGTTAGGGACGAAATGGTTATCCATGACGTCGACGTGCAGCCAGTCGGCGCCCCGCACCGCTGCGGTCTCCTCAGCCAACCGAGCGAAGTCAGCGGCCAAAATGGAGGGAGCGATCAGCGGGACTGAACCAGTTTCGGGCGCGGCACGCATGGAGGTCAGCGTACTTGCAACGCGGCGGCGAACATCGCGTCGGTACCGTGCCGGTGCGGCCAGAGTTGAACGTACGGGCCGGGGCCGAGATTGTCGGCAGGTTCGAATAACGGCCGGGCGTCGATCGCGGCAACAGGGTGCCGGCGCAGTGCATCGGCGACCACCCCAATTGTCTCGACCAGATGCGGCGAACAGGTCGCATACAGCACTACACCGCCCGGTCTAGTCAACCCGATTGCGGATGCCAGCAGTTCTCGCTGCAGCTTTCCCAGCTGCGGCACATCGGCGGGCTGGCGCCGCCACCGCGCCTCGGGCCGGCGTCGCAGCGCTCCCAGGCCGGTGCAGGGCGCATCAACGAGCACCCGGTCGAAGCCGCGCCCCAGCCCTGATTTGCGGCCGTCGACGCACACCACATCAACCGGCAGGCCCATTGTGTTCTGTGCGACCAGATCGGCGCGGTGCGGTGCCGGTTCTACTGCAGTGACACCGATGCCGCTGACACCGCCCGTGACACCGCCCGCCTGGCCGATCGCCGCTAGCAGCGCCGTCTTGCCACCCGGGCCAGCGCACAGGTCCAGCCATCGCCCACCGTCGATCCCGCCCAGGGGCGCCAGGGTCAACGCCCGAGCCACCAGCTGGCTTCCCTCGTCTTGGACCAGCGCCGTGCCGTCGCGCACGGGTGCGAGCAGCCCGGGGTCACCGCCGGCCAGATACACCGCGTAGGGCGAATATCGGCCGACTGTGCCGTGGACCTCAGCGGCCAGCTCGGCCGCGGTCAACGTGGTCGGCCGGGCTGCAAGATGGACATCGGGGCGGGCATCGTCGCTGGCCAGCAATGCCGACAGCTCCCCTGCATCGGCGCCGAGCGCATCGGCGAAGGCCTGCGCGATCCATCGTGGATGGGCGTGGGCGAACGCCAAATTTCCGATCGGATCAGTCGAAGCCGGCGGCGCAAGCTCGTTGACCCATTCACGCTCGTCGCGAGTGGCGATGCTGCGCAGTACACCGTTGACGAATCCCGCTCGCGACGTGTCGAATTCGATGCCAGCTTGCTCAACGGTCGTTGACACCGCCGCGTGCTGACCGACCCGGGTTCGCAGCAGCTGGTAGCTGCCCAGGCGAAGCAGGTCCAACAGCACCGCGTCGATGTTGTCGGCCGGGCGGCCCGCCGCGTGGACGATGATCGCGTCGAGCAGCCCACGAGTGCGGCAAGTGCCGTAAGTCAGTTCCGTGGCGAAAGCTGCGTCGCGCCCGGCGATCCCGCGCTCCCGCAGGATCGCCGGCAGTGCCAGGTTGGCGTATGCGTCGCGCTCGGAGACTGCCCGCAGTACGTCGAAGGCTGCCCGCCGGGCCGGGTCGAGTTCTTTGCGCTTGGCTGGGCGCCGCTTGCCGGGTCGGGTCATCGCGCGCGTTCCCCGTAGGCCAGCCGGGCACCGCGGGCCCAGTCGGCGGCGATCATCGGCTTCTTTCCTGGTGGCTGGATCCGGCCCAACACAACAGGGCGCGACC
>JBMYXJ010000117.1:0-7579 GCA_049608285.1 Mycobacterium sp.
CCCCGTGACGAGGATTCGCTTACCTTCTAGAAAACCTGCCATGACTACCCCTTGATCTCTAGGTTCATCTAGGTCCAACTAGCTGCTGTCTTCCTAGTGGCCCATGCCCATGCCGCCGTCCACCGGGATCACCGCACCCGAGATGTAACTGGCATCCTCGGACGCCAAGAAGCTGACCGCACCGGCAACCTCCTCGGCAGTGCCGACCCGTTTTGCCGGGATGAAATCCAGCGCCCCCTGCTGGATCCTCTCGTCCAGCGCACGGGTCATGTCGGTGTCGATGTATCCCGGGGCCACCACATTCGCGGTGACCCCAGCCTTGGTGAGCTCACGTGCGATCGAGCGGGCCATGCCGATGACACCGGCCTTGGAGGCCGCGTAGTTGGCCTGGTTGCCGATGCCCCAGGTGCCCGATACCGAACCCACGAAGATCATCCGGCCGAAGCGCTTGCGCTGCATGCTGCGTGATGCGCGCTGCGCTACCCGAAAGGCGCCGGTGAGATTCGCGTCGATGACCTTTTCGAACTTCTCCTCGGTCATCCTCATCAGGAACGCATCCGCGGAGACGCCGGCGTTGGACACCAGCACCTCGACCGGCCCCTGACGCTCCTCAACCTCGGTGAAGGCGCGATCGACGGCATCGTTATCGGTGACGTCACACTCGACGCCGAAGAGTTCCTCCGGCGCGCCCGAACCGCGATGAGTCACTGCGACCTTGTGGCCGTCTGCCGCGAGGCGCTGAGCTATAGCCAGGCCGATACCGCGGTTTCCGCCGGTCACCAACACCGAACGTGAGACGAAGGCAGGACGGACGGCCGCGGTGTCACCGGCAGTGTCGGCGGGATTCTCTGCGAGAGCCATGCCCGCCAACTTAATGCCTGGGGTTCCTGCGTAAGAAATCGCCTTCCGGCGGGCAGGAGCGAAGCGACCCGGGGAAACATCCCGGCGGGCAGAAGCGAAGCGACCGGGGAAACATCCCGGCGGGCAGGAGCGCTGGGCCCACGCCCGAAGGGCAGGGAACGACACGGGGATATATCTAGTTCGGTAGGCGCCGGTTGATCACCAGCGCACCCAATGCGGCAGCGGCGAGCACCAATGTGCCCAACCGTAGCCATCCCACGCTGGCGTCCCCCCTGATGGTCTCGTAGCCGATTTGCTCCTGAAGGTTGGAAAAGACCTGCTTGAGCTGCTCAAGGCTGGAGGCCGTGAAGGCATCGCCGCCGGAGAGGTCGGCGATCTTCTTGAGCATCTCGTCATCCACCGGGACCGGCTGACGCTGCTCGTTGATCTCGACGTAGCCATAGGGCGTTCCGAATGACACCGTCGATATGGACACGCCCTGGTCTTTGGCGGTCCGCGCGGCGGTGAAGGCACCCTTGGGGTTGTCCGGATTCGACGGGACTGTCTCCTTGCCATCAGACATCAATACGATGCGCGCCGGAGGTGGCTCGTCGCCGCCACCGATCACTGCTCCGACGGTCGCGACGGCCTGCAGCGCCGTGAAGATACCCTCGCCGGTTGCCGTGCGGTCCGCGAGTTGGAGCTTGTCGATCGCATTCTTGGTCGCCTGCCGATTCGTGGTCGGTGAAACCAGCACGGTCGCGGTACCGGCGTACGCGATCAGCCCCAAATTGATGCCAGGTGTCAGCTGATCGGCGAACTGCTTGGCAGCCACCTGCGCGGCCGCCAGCCGATTCGGCGCGACATCTGTGGCCCGCATCGACTGCGACACATCGACTACCAGCATGACCACGGCGCGGTTTCTGGGGATCCGGACGTCATGCGTTGGACCTGCCATCGCGATGGTCAACAACACCATCGACAGAACCAGCAAGATACTCGGCAGGTGTCGCAAACGGCTGGGCCGTTCTGGGGCGACGCTCTCCAGCAGCTCCATGTTCGCAAAACGCAGAACCCGCCGGTGGCGGGCCAGCTGCACAACGATATAGAGCCCGACCAGCCCGAGCACGACCAACAGAAACAGGAAGAACCACGGGTGTTCGAAGCCCGTGAGCGACATCGGTCCCAGCAGCGGCAAAGTCATGGCGTTACCGCCCAGCCAGGGCGCCGCGACGCCGGCTTGCGACGAACCGAACCACGTCGGCGATCCAGTCACGGTCGGTGCGCAAACTCAGCAGCGGCGCATCGCAGCGACGCAAAGTGCGTGCCACGGCTGCCCGGTGGGCAGCGGCAGCCTTCTCGAAGTCGATGCGCAGTTGCTCGTCAATGGTGAACTCGCGGG
Organism: Mycobacterium sp.; assembly: GCA_049608285.1. Classification (GTDB taxonomy): domain Bacteria; phylum Actinomycetota; class Actinomycetes; order Mycobacteriales; family Mycobacteriaceae; genus Mycobacterium. Next base: position 2,243 of record JBMYXJ010000117.1, read on the forward strand.
TGCGACCCGTCTCAGTGTCCTGCAAGACGACATCTCCGACCTCGGGTAGCTCGACGTCTCGGGGGTCGAGGATCTCGATGCCGAGTACCTCGTGCCGGCCCGCAATAGCCCGTAGCGGGCGCATCCAGTCGATCGGCCCCAAGAAGTCGCTGATGATCACCGCCATGCCGCGGCGCCGCTCGGGCCTTCGCAACCCATCGATCGCTGCGGCAAGGTCGCCGCGCACCCCGGCCGGCGCCCGCGGGGTCATGGCAATCGCGCGGAGTAGCTCCTGTTCGTGAATCCGGCCTGAAAGGGCGGGCACCCGACGGGTGGTGTCACCGTTGGAGATGATCGCCCCGATCCGGTTGCCGCCACCGCTGTTGAGGAACGCGATCGACGCGGCGGCGGCCACCGCGAGATCGCGCTTCTCACACCCGGCCGTGCCGAAGTCAAGACTGGCTGACATGTCGACCACCAGCCAGGTCTCCAGTTCCCGGTCGGCGATCATCTGCCGCACGTGCGGATGGGTGGTACGGGCGGTGACCGACCAGTCCATCCGGCGTACGTCGTCGCCGGGCTGGTAGATCCGGGACTCCCCCGGTTCGGACCCTGGCCCGGGCAGCAGCCCAAGGTGGTCGCCGTGCAGCACGCCGTCGAGCTTGCGCCGCACCGTTAATTCGAGCTTGCGCAGCGCCGCAGTCAGCGCAGGGTCACGGATCTCTCCGCGCTTCATGGACGGCAGGTCGATCGTGCGGCTGGACCGCTTGGCCTCCGTTGGTCCAGAGGGTGAAGTTGGTCCCGAGGACGGGGCTGGCCCTGCGGGCGACGTTGGTCCTTTGGCCTCTGCTGGTCCTGAAGGCGACGTTGGTCCTGAGCGCGATGTCACGTACTGAGCCACTTACTCCGGTCAGCGGCCGCCGGCCGCGGCCGCAGCGGCCGGGACCGCGGGAGCAACCGAATGACCTTGCTGTGGAATAGCGTTCACCTGGGGCAGCGCGACCGTCTGGAGAATACGGTTGACCACCGTATCGCTGGAGATCTCGTCGGCCAGCGCGTCATAGGTGAGTACCAGGCGGTGACGAAGTACGTCCGGGATGACCTCGACGACATCCTGCGGAATCACATAGTCGCGTCCGCGCACCAGAGCCAGCGCCCGGGATGCGGCAATGATGCCCAGCGACGCACGCGGAGACGCTCCATAGGCAATCCAGGCCTTGGCGTCGGGCATCCCGAACTTTTCGGGCTCGCGGGTGGCGGTCACGATGCGCACCACATAGTCCACCAGAGCGTGGTGGACGAAGGTGTTCGCAGCGACATCCTGTAGCCGAAGCAGGTCCTGGGTGGACAGGATCGCTTTGGCCTCCGGAGGCTTCACACCCATCCGGTAGATGATCTCGCGCTCTTCCTCGGGTGTGGGGTAGTCAACATTGAGTTTGAACAGGAAGCGGTCCCGCTGCGCCTCCGGCAGCTGATAGACGCCCTCCTGCTCGATGGGGTTCTGGGTGGCCATCACCAGGAAGGGGCTGGGCAGGGGGAACGTCTTGCCTCCGATGGAAATCTTGCGTTCGGCCATCACCTCCAGCAGTGCGGACTGCACCTTCGCCGGGGCGCGGTTTATCTCGTCGGCGAGCAGGAAGTTGACCACGACGGGGCCTAGCTCGATGTCGAACTCTTCCTTGCCCGCGCGGTAGATGCGGGTTCCGACGATGTCTGTGGGCACGAGGTCGGGGGTGAACTGGATACGCGCAAAGGTTCCACCGACCACTTTGGCGAAGGTTTCCACCGCCAGCGTCTTGGCCACCCCGGGCACACCTTCGAGCAGCACGTGCCCCTTGGCCAACAGGCCGACCAGCATCCGCTCGACGAGCAGGTCCTGGCCTACGATGATCCGTTTGACCTCGAAGATCGCCCGTTCGAGGGTGTGTACCTCCTGCTGCAGACTGCCGTTGGACAGCGCACCACCCGACGGCGCGGAGCTCGGAGCCCCTTGAGAGCCGGCGGTGTAGCCCGGCGCCTGCCCGGGATATCCTCCAGCGCCTTGCGGCGGCCCACTCGGTGAGGTCATCAACGTTCCTTCCACATGCGCAGTACATGCTGGTCTGTGCGGCGCGGACCGGTTCTGGCCGCGCGCTCGCCGTCAACTATTCCAGTTGGTTCGAAATCCGTCGACGTTGCCCGGGGTGTGCCGCGTTGCGCGCCGGCATTCACCGGGGTTGCTCACGTTTGACTCAGGACACACTCAGGACTCGATAATCCGCGCCACATACGGCTGCAGGCCCGCGGTGCGCACCGGGCTGACGGTGACCTTTCCCGCGCTTCCGGAGGACTCCAACATTTTCCCGCCACCGAGATAGATGGCGACGTGCTGGCTGCCCCCGGGGCCCCAAAACAGCAGATCCCCCCGCTTAGCCTGACTCTTCGGAACCTTGCGGCCGGTGTCGTACTGGTCCCCGGAGTACTTCGGAATCAGCACGCCGACGCCGGCAAAGGCGAATTGTGTGAAGCCCGAGCAGTCGTACCCGACTATGTTGGCGCCGGAGTCGATGCCGCGGCTGGGCCCGTTGGGCTTGCCGCCGCCCCACGAGTAGGGGGTGCCGATCTGTGATCCGCCACGGCGGATCACGTACTCGATGGCTGCGGGGCCGCGCACGATCCCAGGTGTCGCGCCTAACGGCGGGCCGAACCCCAGCCTGCTGAGGAACTTTCGACCGAGATCCATGGTGATTTTGGCGGCCTCGGCCGTCGCGGCCAGCGATGCGTTGGCAACTGACAGGGGATCACCCGGCGCGCCCGCGCTGAGAATCTTGGGCAGGGTCGGATCCCAGGCGCCCGCCTCGGGCTGTGCTGCCGCCGGCGCAACTAAGCCCAGCGCCAGCGCAGCGGCTGCGACCAGAACGGAAACGGCACGAAGCAGCCTGATCACCACTCGACCATGCGGACGGCGAAGGGGGTCATTCCGCTGGTGCGCACTGGCGAGATCTTGACCACCGAACCGGTGTAGGGCGCCTCCAACATCTGGCCGTTGCCGAGGTACATCGCGACGTGCTGGGAACCGTTAGGCCCCCAGAAGAGCATGTCACCGCGGCGCATCTGGGAGGTAGGCACCTTGCGGCCTGCGTTGTATTGCGACCCCGAGTAATGGTCTAGCTTGATGCCGATGCCGGCGAACATGTAGAGCATCAGTCCCGAGCAGTCGAAGCCGACAGTTCCTGCGCCGGAATCGATTCCGCGGCTCGGACCGGCAGCGTTGCCACCGCCCCACGAGTATGGAACACCCATCTGCGACATGCCGCGCTTGATCGCGAACTCGGTTGCCTGCGGGCCGACCACGGTGGGGATGGCACCGTTGGTGATGCCCGACGGGGTCGGTAATATCCCGAGGCTCTGCAGGAATTTGCGCCCTAGGTTGGCGGTCACCTCCAGCGACGTTGTGATGATCTCGATGACGGCGTTGATGATCTGGATCGGGTCGCCGCTGACGAATGCGCTCGGAATCTGGGGCAACGTCATGTCCCAGGCGGTTTCGCGATTGCCTGTGCTGGGGTCGATGTCCCAGTCGGCGGCGGGGTCAACGGCTGCGTTGGCCATACCGGTGGGCGCGGCGGCCGGTTGGGCCGGCGCCGGGGAGCCTGCGGGGGCTTGACCTTGACTGCCAGAAGGAGCGGCCACCCTGCGTGCTTCCGCCAGCTTTGAGTGAGCGGTGGCGCGCTCGGCGGTGAGCCGATCGAGCTCGACTTGTTGCTGCGAAAAGGTCTCCTGCGCGCCGGTCAGCGCCGATACCGCATCCTGCTGGCTGGCCTCGGCGGCCTCGACGGCCTCGTCGGCGTTCTGTTTGGCAAGCCTGGCCGCGGATTCCTTGTTGACCTGCTCGGTGCGGGCACGCTGAAGTTTGGCCATCACCTGCTCGGCAGTGATTGACAGCGTCTCAGCCGTGGCCGCGGTGTTGAGGATGTCCACGGGATCTGTTGCGCTGAGATATGAGCTCGACGGACCACCGACGTACATCGCTGAGGCGAACGTGTCGAACCTCTTCTGGGCGGAGGCGATCGCTGTGTTGGCGTCCTTAACGCGCTGTGCGCTGGCCTCGACCTCTAGCTGGGCGGCCGCAGCGTTGTCCCGCGCGTTCTTCACATCCAGGATCGCCTTGTTCACGCTTTCCTGTTTGATCTGGATGGCGGCGCCGAGGTTCTGCAACTCGTGGTTCACGTTGGCGACCGCGGTCACCAATGTGGCGAGGCTGTCGGGGTCGGCGGGTTGCGCCTGCGCCAGGTTGGGCGTCGTCAGCACCATGCCAAATGTCAGGGATGCCGCGCACAACCGCGAAGCGGAGGCGCCGCCAGGAATGCGTCTCATCGGACTCAAGTCTCCTAAGGCTCCACGGAAGCGTGTCGGCACGATCTCGGGCGCCCCAGCTCAGAAGTCACATTTGTAACATCTGCACCATCAGGCGCGATATGTACCGTACGTCACATCTGACTCCAATGAAACTTTAGTCACAAATTACAACGATGTAATTACATTTTACGTTATCGAATGGTGACATTTGAATTTGCGCCCTGGCGCGCAAAACGCTAATCAGAGCTGGTAGACGCCGCCTGCGTAGCATCGGCACGTTTGCCATGCATTTGTAATAATCGCGTAGCAACGACCGCTAGAGCCACCGTCACAACCAGCACAATCGTGAATGGCGTCCACTGAAAGTGGGGGGTCGTCAACTCGCCGAGGAAATTCTGGGAGGACTGCACCGAGTTACCCGTCTTGGCGAGATCCTGGCCGGCCTCCAGGGTCACTCGGTCGAACGCCGGGCTGTAGGTGCCTGCATAGGACGGACTCATCGCCAACACCGTCGCCCCCGGGTTGGCCTCGCCGACCTCGGTGGCGATGTCCCTCAGTGGCATTTCGGTCGGCGGGTTCACATCGATGACGACGATCTTGAGATCGATTCCTTCCTCGCGCGCGCCCTCGATGACCTCACGCAGGGCGGGAACATCGGCCTGATAGGCCGGCGGCACACTGACGCCGTCCTGCGCCACGTCGGCCACCACGTGCTCCATGTCGATCTCTGGAGGGATATACGACGGAAGGAATTGGACCTGGAGAGGGATCGAATGCGGTCCGGCCACAGAAGCACGGTACGCGATGAGCGGGAAGCGGCGGCTGTGGCGACACGATATTTCTGGCGAGTATGTCATCGGGGTAGCGACAGGCGCGCCCGAGGACAAGACTGAAGGCGAGCAACCGAAATTTCCAACTTGCCCTTACAGGACAAGCGTACTGTTAGGATATCGAGCGCCGCCGACACAGCCCGTCGCGGCGATGATCAAGCCGGGAGCCGATGTGAGCAGCAAGAATTCA
>JBMYXJ010000118.1:0-7513 GCA_049608285.1 Mycobacterium sp.
GTGCTATCGCAGCGGGCCAGCGCCTACCGTGCTATCGCAGCGGGCCAGCGCCTACTGCGCGCTTTGGTCCCGGGCCAACCCCGCAACGAAATCCGGCCAGTCCAGACTGTCCACCGGATTGGCGTGGATCACGACGCCGTCGTCGTCGGAAAACGTCCGCGCCGGCCCGCGACCGGTGCTTCGGGTTTCGAACCGCACCGTCACCACACCATGCCCGGCCCCTTGGACCCACCCGTGCCCGTAGCCGGTATGCACGACATCGTCGCCAACCCGCCATACCGGGGCCGGCAGACCAGCGTCAGCGGATGGCTGCGGCAAGCCGATGCTGGATACCTCTTCGGTCAACATCAGCTCCAAGTCTGGAAACAGCGATTCCTGCTGAACTTCGGACAAACCGGAGAAGCTAATTCCGACGAGGCGAATGGGGCCGATCTCGACCGGGTCCAGGAGAAGCCTGCGTGCCGTCGCAATCAACATTGTCGCTTCCGTGGTCGCATATGGCAGGGTCGCCGATCTGGTGAGCGTGCTCATATCGGATTTCTTCAATTTGACGGTGACGGTGCGGACCCCCCGGCCATCCCGCAGCAGACGACGATGGGCATGCTCGCCGATGGGAACCGCCGCCTCGTGGAGTTGGTCGAGAGTGGTCAAATCCACCGGGAAGGTCGACTCGGCACTGATCTGTTTGGCCGGCGCGTTTTCAGCGACTGGCCGATCATCGATTCCGCGTGCCAGCTGGTGCAGCGCGGGACCGACCGTCGACCCGAGGATGTCGGCAACCTCGGTCTCCGACAGGGCCGCGAAGTCACCGATGGTGTTTACCCCCAGCCGGTGCAACTTGTCTTCGGCCACCGGTCCGATACCCCACAGACTGCGCACCGGCAGTGCGTCGAGCAGAACCTGCTCTTGCTCGCGCGGCACGACGGTGATTCCGTCCGGTTTGGCCAGACCCGAAGCGATCTTGGCGATCTGCTTGCCCGAGCCCGCACCGACGGAGGCGACCAGCCCGGTCGCGGCGGCAACCTCGGTGCGTAGCGACTCGCAGAATGCCGCCACCTCAGCCGACGAGGCACCGGCGAGCTCCGCGGGCTCCCCGAAGGCCTCGTCGAACGACAGCTGTTCGAGCACCGGTACCAGCGTGCGCACCGTCTCGAAGACACGGCGGCTGGCCAGCCCGTACACGACACCGCGCGGTGGCAGCACGACCGCCGTCGCACCGATCAGCCGACGCGCCTGATGCATCGGCATTGCCGACCGGGCACCAAAAACCCGCGCTTCGTAACTGGCGCCCGCCACCACGCCGCGGCCACCCAGTCCGCCCACGAGTACCGGCCGACCCCGCAGAGTGGGCCGGGTCAGCTGCTCCACAGATGCGAAGAACGCATCCATGTCTAGGTGCAGCACCCATCGCGCGGCCACACGGCGAATGGTAGGCGTCTAGCGTTGCAGGCGTGTTCGACGTGCCAATCCGCGAGGAGTCCATCCGCCTCGGCCAGTTCCTCAAGCTCGCGAACCTTATCGACAGCGGCGCAGAGGCGAAGTTGCTCATCGCCGAAGGTCAGGTCAGTGTCAACGGCGAAGTCGATACCCGCCGTGGCCGACAGCTGCGGCCGGGTGACACCGTTGTCATCGAAGACCGCTCGGCGCGCGTCGCCAAAGGGTGACCCCGGGCTCAGACCTTCGTAAGCGCGACCCGCACTCCGTCGCCGATCGCGGCGCCGTCGGTGGGCTCGCCGAATTCGAAACTGGTCGCCAGGATCTCGCGGGCGATCAAGTCACGGTGCGCGCGGGCCCACGGCTCATGCTCAGCCGGCACCGAGATCACCACCGAGATCCGGTCCGAGACATCCAGACCGGTCGCCTTGCGCAACTCCTGAAGCTCCCGAATGCGGTCCTTAGCCCAACCCTCGGCCTCGAGCTCGGGGGTCAGTGTGCCGTCCAGCACCACCAGACCCGCCCCGTCCGGCAACGCTGCGGTCCACTCCGGGTCGGCCGCAGCCAGCCTCGAGGTGAACTCCCCGGGCAGCAGGACGGCCGGACCCGCACTCAGAGTGCCGTCGGCGTTCAGCACACCCTGCCCCGCTTTGACTGCCTTGATCGCATGCTGTACGTCTTTGCCTATCCGTGGGCCCGCCGCGCGGGCGTTGACAGCGAGCTCGAATCGGCCGTGCACGGCGATGTCGTCGGTCAACTCGACGGCCTTGACGTTGAGCTCGTCGGCGATCAGGTCCCGATAAGGCTCGAGACGCTGCGGGTCAACCGAGGTGTCCACGGCGACAGTCAGCTTCAAGAGCGGCAGGCGCACCCGCAATTTGTTGGCCTTCCGCAGTGAAGATCCCGCCGATGCCACTTCCCGGACCAGGTCCATATCGGCTACCAGCTGCGGATCGGCCGGAACCAAGTCGGCATCAGGCCAATCCGTCAGGTGCACGGACCGATCGCCGGTGATCCCGCGCCAGATCACCTCCGAGATCAGCGGTAGCAGCGGAGCGGCCAGCCGGCTAGTCACCTCGAGCACGGTGTGCAAGGTGTCGATCGCCTCGGCGTCCTCTTCCCAGAACCGCGAACGTGAGCGGCGCACGTACCAGTTCGTCAACGCCTCAGTGAACTGGCGCAACTGGTCACAGGCGCCCGAGATATCGCAGATGTCCAATGATGCAGTCAGTTCGTCTCGCAACGCGGCGAGTTTGGCCAGGATGTAGCGGTCTAGTACGTGGTTCGAGTCGGTTCGCCAGGTACCCTTCTTCGGGGCATACAGGGCCAGGAACGTGTAGGCATTCCACAGCGGTAGCAGCACCTGCCGGACACCCTCTCGGATGCCCTGCTCGGTGACCACGAGGTTGCCGCCGCGCAGGATGGGCGAGGCCATCAGGAACCAGCGCATGGCGTCGGAACCGTCCCTGTCGAACACGTCGGTGACGTCGGGATAGTTTCGCAGCGATTTGCTCATCTTCTGGCCGTCGTTGCCCAGCACGATCCCGTGCGAAACGCAGCTCCGGAATGCCGGTTTGTCGAACAGCGCCGTCGCCAGAATATGCAGCGTGTAGAACCAGCCGCGGGTCTGCCCGATGTATTCGACGATGAAGTCGCCCGGGAAGTGCGCATCCTCTCCCGCGAACCATTGCTTGTTCTCGAACGGGTAGTGCACCTGAGCGAACGGCATCGACCCCGAGTCGAACCACACATCGAGCACGTCGGGGATTCGGCGCATCGTCGACCGGCCGGTCGGGTCATCCGGGTTGGGCCGCGTCAGTTCGTCGATGAAGGGGCGATGCAGATTCCTCGGACGGATCCCGAAATCACGTTCGAGCTCATCGAGGCTGCCATACACATCGATCCGCGGATAGCCGGGATCATCAGAGGTCCACACCGGAATCGGCGTACCCCAGTAGCGGTTTCGCGAGATGGACCAATCACGCGCTCCCTGTAGCCACTTGCCGAACTGCCCGTCCTTGACGTGCTCGGGATACCAGGTGATCTGCTGGTTGAGCTCCACCATGCGGTCGCGGAACTGGGAAACCTTGATGAACCACGACGAGACCGCGCGGTAGATCAGCGGATTGCGGCACCGCCAGCAATGCGGATAGGAGTGGTCATAGGTGTCGTGGCGCAGCAGCACTGCGCCATTGGCCTGTGCGGCCCCGCTGCGATTCTTGAGGTCACGGATGATCTGCGGGTTGGCGTCGAACACGTGCTGGCCCGCATAGTCGGCCACGGTGTCGTCGAACCGCCCCTTGGCGTCGACTGGAGTAACTGCCTCGATGCCGGCCGCTTGGGCTGCGGCCATATCGTCCTCGCCGTAGGCCGGAGCAAGGTGGACCAGCCCGGTGCCGTCCTCGGTGCTGACAAATTCAGCGGCCAGGACGCTAAAAGCGTTGGGCGAGTCCGCCTGACAATCCCCGAAGTAGGCAAACGGTGGCGCATAGTGCACGCCCACGAGGTCGCTGCCCGAGTAGGTGGCCACGATGCGTGGCTCTTCCCCGAGTTCCCGAGCGTAGGCCGGCACCCGGGCCGCGGCCAGCACGTAGCGCTGCCCATCGGGCGCCTCGGCGAGGACGTAGTCGACGTCGATCTCCGGACCGACGGTGAGCGCCATGTTCGACGGCAGCGTCCAGGGCGTCGTCGTCCAAATCAGAAGGTGGGCCCCCACCAGGTCTTGTGGGGCTGTCTGCTCTCCCCCTGGCCTTCGGCCGGTCGGCGCCCCCACGCGCGAGCGCTCACCGGCAGGTCCGGCGGTGACCCGGTAGCCGACGGTAACCGCTGGATCCTGCCGGGTCTGGTAGACATCGTCATCCATGCGCAGTTCGTGGCTGGACAGCGGCGTCTCGTCGTTCCAGCAGTACGGCAGCACCCGGTTGCCTTCATAGGCGAGGCCCTTGTCCCACAGTTGCTTGAATGCCCAGATCACCGACTCCATAAAGCCGAGATCCAGTGTCTTGTAATCGTTGTCGAAGTCGACCCAGCGCGCCTGACGGGTCACATACGAGCGCCATTCATTGGTGTACTTGAGCACCGATGCTCGGCAAGCGTCATTGAATTTCTCGATGCCCATCTGCTCAATCTGGGCCTTGTCGGTGATGCCGAGTTGACGTTGCACTTCGAGCTCGGCGGGCAGGCCGTGGGTGTCCCAGCCGAATCGGCGCTCGACCTTGTAGCCACGCATGGTCCTGTAGCGCGGCACGATGTCTTTGACATATCCAGTGAGCAGGTGCCCGTAGTGCGGAAGTCCGTTCGCGAATGGCGGCCCGTCGTAGAAGACATACTCCGGCGCGCCGTCGCGGCGGTCGATGCTTGCGCGGAAGGTGTCGTCGCTGGCCCAGTAGGCCAGTACATCGGCTTCCAGCGCCGGGAATTTTGGCGCCCCAGCGCCCGGCCTCGGGTAGGCGGTCACGTGCGTGCGTCTCCTGTGCCAGGTGTCGTTCAGGCACGGGGACGACGTCGCGCCGGTGCGCGAGCGCCGCGGTACCACCCCGCTTGCGCACACGCGGTGCGCCGCTCAATGCAAGGCGATGACGGGCCCACCCGTTCGGCTCTACTGTGCGCCAGGGACCGGGAACGACCGGTGCAGCGCTGTTCTTCCGAAAGCTCCCCGGTGATGGCCGGATCGATGCTGGTAACCCACAGTCTAGCGGGCCTGTCTGTCAGTCCGGAATCACCGTGGCGCCATGAGTGCGCGCAACAGCGAGGCTGCGGCGTCCGAGGTGAACTCGGGACCGAGGAATCAGATCGCTGCCTTGGCGCGATCGGCGAACGGTGCACCAAACTCATGTACGGGTCGGTAGCCGTTCTTGCGCGCGAGCGCCGCGCCCCGACGGATCAGCGCGCCGGTCGCCACAAAGCCCGCCTGGTCTGGGATGACCAAAGGCGTGAGAAGCCGGTTGTGCACATATCCGAATGCCAGCCCGGACTCCGGATCCGCCCACCCGAGCGAGCCACCGAGGCCCACATGCCCAAAGCCTGGTAGAAGGCCGCCGATCGGCAGGCCGTGGTAGCCGAGGTGGAAGGACATCGGCATCAACATGGTGTGGTCTGGGCGCAGGCTGGGCCGTCCCACCAGTGCAGCGGTGGTCTCACTGGATAGGAACTGCGTTCCGTCGATGCGCCCGCTGTTGGCCATCGCTCCGTACATGCGTGCCAGCGCACGCGCTGTGGCCACACAATTGGCCGCAGGATTCTCGCTGTCGAGCAACGGGACATCCCCCTGCACAAGCTTTTTGACGCCTGGGGCATACAGCGAGCCGAATGCGCCCGCGAACGGCAAAGTGGCCAGCCGGGGGGCCACCAGGTTGAATATCGGGTTCTGCAGACGGCTCTGGGGGGCGATGATCTGCGCGGCATGCGTCGGCGCCTGCACGGGAGGACGTCCCAGATGTAGCCCGTCTGTGTTCAGCGGCTCGGCCACTTCGGTGCGTATCAGCTCGCGCATTCCACGTCCGGTGACAGCGCGGGCCAGCCCCGACAACAACCAGCCGAAAGTCAACGCATGGTAGGCAGGCTTGCCCGACAGCCAGCTGACCGGTGCCGCGGCCAGCCGGTCCTCCATCTGGACGTGGTCGAGCAGGTCATCGGTGGCCGCCCCGTTGAGATGTGACAGGCCTGCGCGGTGTCTCAGCACGTCGCGCACGGTGATGCCCGATTTACCTTTGGCGCCGAACTCCGGCCAATACTCGGCCATCGGCGCGTCGTAATCGATCAGGCCGCGGTCGGCCAGGCGATGAATGACTGTCGCGGCCACCCCTTTGGTCGCCGAGAACACCATGGCGCCGGTGTCGGCGTTCCAATGCCGTTTTCCTCGCCGGTCCGACCAGCCTGTCCAGATGTCGACGACCGGCTCGCCGTCGAGGTAGACGGCCAATGCGCCGCCGCCGAGGCGCGGGTGCGGGAACATCTGCCCGAACAGGCGCACCGCGCAGCCGAAGTTCCCATCGGCAGCGCCTTGGACACCATGGGGCAATGTGAGGTCGCCGGCTCCGTGCTGGAGCGCCGCGCTGCGCTCCTGGTTCTTGACACCCGTCACAATTACGTGAACTTACTCCGGTGCCGGGCAAAGAACTGCCAAGTTACCGATTTGTTAACTGGAGGCCATCGGCGGCTGGTCAGCGGCCTCCAGAATCAGCTGCGCAGCAAGTGCCGGAGTCAATTCACCGTCGCGGATCTGGCGCTCGACATCGGTTCGGATCTGACACACTCCTGGGCTGGTCAGCACCCGGTCCACGACCGCGTCGCGAACCATCGACCAGGCCCACTCAACCTGCTGAGTTCGCCGCCGAGTCTCGAATTCTCGTGCCTCGACAAGCACCTCGCGATGCGCCAGCACTGTTTCCCACAGCTCTGCCACGCCGATGCCGTGTAGCGCGCTCATCGTCAAGACAGGTGGACGCCAGAGGGTTTCACGCGGATAGATCAGACGGATGGCGCCAGCCAGCTCGCGCGCGGCAGCCTTTGCCTCGGTGGCATGCTGACCATCAGCCTTGTTGACGACAACGATGTCGGCCAGCTCGAGAACGCCCTTCTTGATCCCCTGCAGCTGGTCGCCTGTGCGGGCCAACGTCAGGAACACGAAGGTGTCCACCATGTTGGCGACCGCCACCTCGGACTGACCCACCCCGACTGTCTCCACCAGAATGACGTCATAGCCCGCCGCTTCCAGCAGCACGATCGTCTCGCGGGTCGCCTTTGCGACGCCACCCAGCGTGCCTGAGGTGGGTGAGGGCCGGATGTAGGCGTCGGCATGAACGGCCAGCTGCGCCATTCGGGTCTTGTCTCCGAGGATCGAGCCGCCTGTGCGAGTGGACGAGGGATCCACTGCCAGCACCGCTACCCGGTGCCCCTGCTCGATGAGGTACATCCCGAGCGCCTCGATGGCCGTCGACTTGCCCACTCCGGGAACCCCGGTGATTCCCACCCGCGCCGCCGCCTCGGGCTGGGGGGCCTTCCCCTGCGCTTGGGACAGCTCCAACAGCAGTTCCTGGGCCCGCTGGCGGTGGTCGGCACGGGTGGATTCGACCAGCGT
>JBMYXJ010000119.1:0-7485 GCA_049608285.1 Mycobacterium sp.
TCACCTATGCGCCACCGGTCCAGGCCGGACTTCCCCTCGACCAGCAGACCAAGAACGTCGGCAAAGGCCTCGTTGAGAGAGCTGGACTCGCCGTAATCAAGTACCGATCCCCCGTCGCCCACGACGTGACTCACCACGCCGTGGGCGAATTCGTGCGCGACGACGTCCAGCGCCGCGTGCAGGTTCCCGCTGTCGCCGTAGGCAAATTGCTGGCGGGTGGGATCCCAGAATGCATTCGCGTAGCCGCCGAAGATCAAGCTGACGAACGGCGAGAATTGGGCGTACCGAACGCTGACCACGACCGGCGCGCCCGCCCCGTCGAATGATGTACGGCCCAGCACGTCTTCGAAGTAGTCGTAGACGACGGCGGTGTTGGCGTGCGCAGAGACCGCACTCCTGTCCCAACCGAACCAACTGCGCTCGACCACAGAGCCGGGCAGCGACGGGCCAAAGAGCCCAAAGAACGGGTACTCCGTCTTGTAGGTCGTGATGCCCCGCTCGGCGTCGATCATCTTCTCGCTGGTGAAGAACAAGAACTGGCTCGAGTCGACGTTGATGGTGCGCTCTGCGCCAAGGTAGTCCGTGGCCACTGTCGTCGTGCTGGCATCGGCCACGTTCGACATGGTGACGATGATTGTGCCGGCATCGGCCCCGTCTGCATCGATCACATAGGTCGTGCCGGGCTGCGACATGTCGCCGATGTCCGGGAACTGCACAACCACTCGCCACGCAAGGCTGGGATCCGCTTCGTCGTCGAGCGCATAGACGATGAGTTCACGGGTGAACGTGTTCTCGGCAAGAAACATCTCGACAGCGTCACCGTCTGCAGCTGAGCCAAGGTAGGCGGTGCCGGCGATCCGATAGACCTCAGCGTCGGTGTCCACCGTGTCCGCGGGCGTCACGTCGAATCCCTCGACCAGCCCGCTGTAGTTGTTGAACAGGCCCGTCACCGCTCCGTCTGCGTCCGTGACGAGGATCAGCTCGCTCCCGAGAACGTCTATCCCACTGGCCATTTCACCGAGGCGGTAGAAGCTTTCGACCGAGCTTCCTACCCCCGCCTGCGCGGTGGTGATATCAGAAGGGTCAGCGAAACCGGCCGCGGCACCCAGCGCCGGCGCGAGCGCGTTCATCACCGCCGCGGCATCCTCAGCCGTGGACACCACATGATCGGTGAAGCGCCCGTCGATGACGCCGACATCACCCTCGGAGTTGGCCGTCACCTCGACACCGTCGCGCGACAGTAGATCGGCCAGACCGATGGCCGCCGGAGCGACGCGACTGGCCGGCGGTGGCGCAACGACGACGGTGACCTCGGTCGGGCCGGTGATGCCGAGAAGACCGAGCAGGCCGTGGACGTGGAACGGATTTCCGGCGGTGTCGTCGATCGTGACAGTGAATCGGTCGCCGACAGGTGAGGCCCCGGCGTCGGGAGTGTAGATGAAGTTGCCGAGCGCATCGATGACCACGCTGCCGCGCGTTGGCGCCGAGGTGACCTCGTAGGTCAATGCGGTGTCGTCGTAATCGACGGCATTGAGGCTGCCGCTGACCACACCGTCGGGGCCAGGCCCGGACATCGTCGGCTCAGCGGTGGGGCGCTGGTTGTTCAGTGTGTATTGGGCCTGCCGCAGCGCCAGCCAGAATCCCTGCACGATCGCCGACACCGGCGCCGCGGGGGTCGGTAGCCCGTTGGCCTGCGGACGGAGCCCAACCCAGGTGAGCACGTCGGTGACGATGCTGTTGAGCGTCACCGGTCGCTCGCTGACGAGGCTACGCAGCGTGGGCGCGCTGCGGGAAACAGCCGGAGCGGCCAGATCTACAGTCGCCAACGCAGGCACCGCGGCGGCCGATTCCAGATCCTTGGCCCCCGCCTCCAGCGTTTCGTTTGCCACCGATTCCACCACATCCGAGCGCGACTGCTGTGCCACGCTGCCCGGGCTGCTGGAGGCTGAGTCGTCATCCACTGCCACCGGGTCCGCGGACTGCCGTGACTCAGGGGCCGCCTCCGCGTTGTCGGCACCGGAGTGTGCACCGCCGAGGTCAGTAGCGACATCGGCGTCCGCGTCAGCTTCCTCGTTGACCGTCGTCTCGGCGGAGTCCTCCAAGCCAGCGTTGCCCTCTAAGCCGACGTTGCCCTCCAAGCCGGCGTTGCCCTCCAAGCCGGCGTTGTCCTCCAAGCCAGCGTTGCCCCCAAGATCGGCAGTGTCCCCGGAGTCACTGACCTCGTCTTGGTCCCCGTCGTCCTGGAGATCAGCAACTTCGTCGAGATCCCCGCCATTCTCGAGATCGGTGACCGCATCAACATCAGGAACCTCGTCGGGGTCGGCCGAGGAGTCGTCGACTGCTCCTGAGGAGTCCACATTGTCGGCGCCGGAGGTATCTACGCCCTGGGCGACATCGGAGGTCTCGACGGACTGCGACGAATCCGCGGGATCCGAGGAATCCGAGGGGGTGGCCTCCGCGACGCCCGGGCTGATGGCCAAGCTCATTCCGATTCCGATCGCGGCGACGCCGGCGCAGAGTCCCCGCTTCGGATCGACTGATCTGCCCCGTCGATCGCCGATGCCCATATTGCCCTCCATGTAGCCCCGAATTCGGATCGCGCCGATCGGAGTGCTGTAGCGAAGAAATCTACCACCGTCCAGCAAACATTTAAAAGGTCCACAGCTGAATCGCGGGTCCGATTATCAGCCCGATGATGCTCTGTAACGTGGCGGCTATGAAATATCTTGACGTCGAGGGAGTCGGACAGGTCAGCAAAATCGGGCTGGGCACCTGGCAATTCGGGTCCCGCGAGTGGGGATATGGCGACGCCTACGCCGCAGGGGCAGCACACGATATCGTGGCGCGCGCCAAGGAACTAGGAGTCACGCTGTTCGACACAGCCGAGGTCTACGGCTTTGGCAAGAGCGAACGCATTCTCGGCGAAGCGCTCGGCCAGGACCGCGCCGAGATGGCCGTGGCGAGCAAGGTGTTCCCGGTTGCGCCGTTCCCCGCGATCGTGAAACAGCGCGCGCGTGCTAGTGCCCGGCGGCTGCAGCTCGATCGCATCCCGCTCTACCAGGTCCACCAGCCGAATCCGGTAGTTCCGGATTCGGTGATCATGCCGGGTATGCGGGACTTGTTGGACACCGACGTGATCGGGGCCGCTGGCGTCTCGAACTACTCGCTGGCGCGGTGGCGTCGGGCAGATTCTGCGCTGGGCCGACCGGTGATCAGCAACCAAGTGCACTTCTCACTGGCCCATCCGGGCCCCCTGGACGACCTCGTGCCTTTCGCCGAGCAGAACAATCGCCTCGTGATCGCTTACAGCCCACTGGCTCAGGGGCTCCTGGGCGGCAAGTACGGGGTGAACAACCGGCCCGGGGGGGTACGCGCAATGAATACTCTGTTTGCCACGGAGAACCTGAGGCGAGTCGAGCCGCTATTGCAAACGCTGCGCGATGTCGCAACCGACGTCGGAGCCAAACCGGCTCAGGTGGCGCTGGCCTGGCTGATCTCCCTACCCAGAACCGTCGCCATCCCTGGCGCATCCAACGTCGAGCAGCTCGAATTCAACGTCGCGGCTACGGACATCGAACTGACCGAGCAGGCCCGCGATGCGCTGACCGACGCCGCCCGCGCGTTCGCGCCGGCGCCCACCAGCCGTGCGCTGACCGATCTTGCCAGGGAGACGTTCGGCCGCAGGTGAGTCGGCACATTCCGGGTGACGAAAACCGCGATGGTTTAGTCGCACGATGGTGCAGGCCCGCGACGGTTCAAACCCGGGATATTTCGAACCCGGGAGATTTCAAACCCGCGACGGTCCAGTTCAGAACGCGCACAGTTTGCCAGGTGTAGCTTGTAGGGAACTGCATTGACGAGAGGACTGGCATGCTCCGAACCGGTTTTGTTTCAACGATCGCGGCTGCGGGGGTTATCGCCGCGGGGATGTCGACGGGCACCGCTTGGGCCGGTGGGCCGGGTGGCGTTGTTGAGAACGTCGAGGGCATGTCCGTGGCGGTGGGTACGGGAACATTCGAGGGCGGCTTGGTGGGTTTTGTGGCCAGTGGCAACACGAACGAAGAGGCCACGGCGAACGTGATGGCGCAATGCCAGGCCGCTGGTGGCGTTGAGTGTACGACCGACGAAGTCACTAACGACGATCTCTGCATCGTGTCGGTTGCCGACCCGAACAACTACGTCGTATCCGGCGGCGAGGGAGTGACCGTCTCAGCTGCCCTCCAAGATGCGATCCAGGACGCGGCCGCCCGCAATATGCCTATGTCTGCATCCGACTCCGTCGTTGTCATATCGGACTGCTCCTGGAGGGACTGAGCCAATGTCTGAGCGTGCGACACGCAATTCTCGTGGTGGTTGGGTTTTAGCCGGAAAGGTGCACGGTATATGAGAGATCTAGGCAAGTCAGCAGCATTGTTGATGGCTGGTTTGGCCGCAATGGCGGTTCTGGCGCCTCCTCCGGCCGCAGAGGCTCGACCGTTCTGCGACGAAGCGGGCGGCACGACACGCTGCCAAACCAACGGCAGTACATCGATCAAAGCGAGGCCGGGGACGCTCGCGCCCCCCGCTGGTAGTAGGAACCAAGTTCCATGGCACCCGGGTGGTCGTCGAATTGGTGGCGGTCGGCGAGGTGGCGGCCCCTTCCCCAACTGAGGGGACTCGTTTGGTGGCCCAGCCGCTATGCGATGACGTACTGGGTGTCGTAGCGGGAAGGCTCGGCGCTGTCTGCGACGACCACTGCATTGCCGGCGTCGACGAGCGTCACAAGATGACCGTCACGATGGGAGCTTCGCGGTTTGCGTACTCGCCAAACTATCCAGGGCACCGGCGTCTCGCAGTGCCTGGTAGCCGCCGATGATGTCAGTGGCCTTGTGCAGACCGAGATTCCGCAGAGCCGCAGCGGCCAGACTTGAGGTGTAGCCCTCAGAACACAGCACCACCCATTCAACTTCGTCGTCGACCGCGCACGGTAGACGTGCGTCACTAGTCGGGTCGCAGCGCCACTCCAGCACGTTGCGCTCGATCACCAACGCGCCCGGTACTTGGCCTTCGTGCTGTCGTTGGCGTTCCGGGCGGATGTCCACGAGCAGCGCGCCACGCTCCAGCGCCATAGTCACCTCATGTGGTGTCAGGCGACTCAGCTGGGACCGGGCGTTGGCAAGCATCACATCGATACGGCTGGCCTTTGTCATCCGGTCATCCCTCTGGCGCGTCGGTCAATTCGGTGCGCACACGACGCACCGTCTCGCGCTCGGTGACCTCGTAATATGACATCGCAGACAGCGGCGGCGAGTAGGCGTGGACGCTCAGCGTGCCAGTACCCGCAACGGCCGGCTGGCTGGGCGCGCAGGTGACGTCGTGCACCCAGCCCAGCGGAAACGCGGCCTGATCACCGGCATCGAGGCGCCGGTGTAGCAACCGGTCGCCCGCCCATCGGCTCTCGTGAAGGGAACCTGTGAGCACCGTGAGTGCACCGAGCGAGCCGCCGTGGTCGTGCAGCTCGGTAGCGTGTCCCGCCACCCAACTGATCAACCAGACATCCATCTCATCGTCACTGCGTAGCCGGCTGAACCATCGCTCGTCGGTGGGTAAACCGCCGGGTGGCAGCAGATGGTCGTAGTGGCCGCTGAGCACGGCATCGGCCTCGTGATCAGTGACGTGCAAAAGGTCTGGCAGGCGCAGCCGGGTAGGTGCTTTTGGGGATGAGGTGCGTCCGCGAAGAACCGACGACAGGCTGGTCGCGCGGGAATTGAGGGCAATAGACATGATGGGGACTCCGAAGAAGACGGGTGGACAGAACCAGGGGCAGGCGCAGTTACGCCTGACAACACTCCTGGATGCCCATCAGCCTCATCACAAGCCCGATGGTACATACATTCGGCTGGTGCGCACTCTTTCGTGACCACCATCTCAGTTGTGTGCAAGAGCCCTAGCGCTTCGTGCTGTGCTACGAGTTGTCTCCACTGCGGCACCATGCTGCGACTTCAGAGCGGCCGATAACTGTGGCGCGGGTTTCCCGGGATTCATCAATCAGGCGCTGCGCCAGTGTGTCGATTCCGACTTCGGTCGCGGTAGCTACCCCCTGGGCCTCCATGGCTGGGAGGAGCGTCTCGACGATGTCTGCGACGGCCCGCAACCAGATCTCCGCTGAAGTCCCCACCCCGATGAAGGTCCGCATGCCCATGTTCGGCGCTGGCAAGCCGGCGTCGGTGAAGACGCCGTGTAGTCGGTCAGCCATGTTCCAGGAAGTGCGCGCCCTGTCCGTCGTCTCGACGATCCATTGACAGCAGCGGTCGTGGGTCGGCGCAGGCGGCGAAGTTCGGACTGCAGCCCAGTCCGGCTCATGAAAGAAGACGATGCCGCCGGGTGCCAGATGCCGAGACAGTCGACGAACCATGTCGGCCGGATCTGCCTGGAAGACCAACACGTAACGGCCGACAATCGCATCGAATGGTTGGTCGAAGGTCAGGTCGGCGGGGTCGCCCTCTCGGAAGTGGACGACTTCGGACAGGCCCTGAGCCGATGCGGCGGCAGATGCGGCGATGACTGCGGCCGCAGCCTTGTCCGTTCCGGTCACGTGACCGCCGGGCGATGTGAGCGCCGAGGCAAGGAAGGCAACGTCGCCGGCGCCGCTTCCCACGTCCAAGACCCTCATCCCGGGCCTTAGCCCGGCTGTCGCTAAGTACTCCCGGGTAGTTGAGTCGAGCAGAGCCGCCTGACGGCGTAGGCGATCCATTTCGTGGTCCGAGTGACCCAAGACGTAGTCGAGTTCTGTCACGTCACACGCCTTCCTGCGTGGCCAAGGAATCGGCTTCGAGCCCGGGGGCAATTTTCGTCCGAGGGCACCCGCCCGCTCTGCTCGATGAACATATCCCAGGATGCTGCGGCAAGGGCGGGCATCGCCCCAGGCGCTCCGCAGCCGATTCGCCGCCCCAATCGGAGAGGAACATATGCCCGGCTGCGGCCGACCTGTGATCGCTGAGACCGACGTGTGCGCGACTCTGGGTGCCCGGCAGTCGATGTCGGCAACCGACTGCTGCAAGGCGAGATAGTCTCAACCACACGCCGCAACGTCGGCCCAGAGCAACGTGACCGGAGAGCACTCATGATGAGCACCCCGACAATCGGCGTCTTCTCATGTGGCATGGGCGGCTGACGTGGGAGCGTTGTGGGCCAGCCTGGCGCCGTTGGCCATTGCCGCGGCACTGATGCCAGTGGAGATGGTGATCACGCTTGCCCTGCTGGGGTCGCCGGGGCGGGTTCGCACCGCCGGCGCCTCTGTCGTTGGCACAGTAGTGATTCGGCTCCTGCAAGGTCTGGTGTTCGGAACGATCCTGCACTGGGGCCAGCGCGACCCTGCCGAGGGCGGCCGCAACTGGGTGGTGTCATCGATTGTTCTTGCAGTCGCGGTGGTGTTGCTGGTCACCGCCATCCGAGAACTCCTCGGCGGCGGCGACCCTGACGATCCGCCGCCGAAATGGATGACGG
>JBMYXJ010000120.1:0-7396 GCA_049608285.1 Mycobacterium sp.
CGATATGAGCGGATTAGCACCCGCTGAATAAACTCAAGCGCGCCCAAGCCAACACGCTTTAGGGTGCGCTGTCTTTAACGGTTCGAAAGCCGATATGATTGGTCGCGAAACCCGCCTCTTGCGGCTGCCGCGCGGAGGCACGATAGCGGCGGCAGTAATTCTCCGCGCAGAGATATGAGCCGCCTTTAATCGCGATCACGGCTTCCGCGCCATCCTGCGCAGGCGCGCCATCAAATGTACTGTCCGTCCACTCCCAGACATTTCCGGCCATATCGAAGAGTCCGTAGTCGTTCGCTTGGAAGCTACCCACCGGTGCGGTCTGGCCGTACCCGGTGTCGGGCAGGTACGGGAACTCGCCATGCCAGAAGTTCGCAAGCCGCTGCCCGGGCTTTTCGGGATCGTCGCCCCAGGTGTAGGTGCAATGCGGGCGACCTCCACGGGCGGCAACCTCCCACTCGGCCTCGGTGGGCAGCTCGCGGCCGGCCCATTCGGCGTAGGCCGCGGCATCTTCGAATCCAACATGGACCACGGGGTGGTCACCGCGATTCTTCAAAGATGAACGGGGGCCACGCGGATGGTTCCAGCATGCACCCGGTGTCCACCGCCACCACAGGTCCATTCGGCGAAGGTCGACCGGACCTTCGGTGCGACGGAACACCATTGAGCCGGGCTGCAGGTTCTGCGGGGGCGCATCGGGATAGGCGTTCGGGTCGAGCGGGCGTTCCGCGACTGTGACATAACTTGTCTCGGAGGCGAAGGCCGCGAACTGATCGTTGGTCACTTGGTGCTTCTGCATCCAGAAGCCGTTGACGCTGACCTCCCGTACGGGTCCTTCTTCGGGGTAGTGGCTGTCAGATCCCACCCAGGTGGTCTGGGGCGGAACCCACGCCCAGCTTGGGTCAAGGCTGTCGTCGTGGCCGCAGCTGGTCATTGGTCCCCCTCCAGTGTCGTGTGGGCGAAGGGCGGTCAATTACTGAAGACGGTGGTCCAGTCGTGACGGATACTGGCGACCGTCCAGCCGTTGATCTTGGCCAGCTCGAGTGACCTCTCGGCCCCTGCGACGTAATCGAATTCACGTTCGGAGTCGTCATGGCGCACGAGGATCGGCAGCGACAGCCCGGGCCCGGCGTGGGTGTACTCCAGCATCTCGATGTCGCCATTGGAGTTGCCCGCAGCCAGGATGGGCCGTCGGCCGGTGCGACCCCAAATTCGTACTGGCTTGGCCGGCCCATCGTTGAGGAATTCCGGCTTCGAGGTCGTCTTCAGTTGACCATCCTCGAAGTGCAGCCCCACGGAGCTGCCGATCACCCGTTCCGGTGGCACCGCATACATCTGAGACGTGATCGGCCGCATGAAGTCTCGTCCGCCGCCGGAGGCGATGTAATTGGTGAACCCGTACGCCTCCAGGTAACGCAGCAGCTCGATCATCGGGGAATAGCCGCACGCGGTGTAGGGGCGCCCGAGTGTCGGATGGGTGGCGGTGTCAAAGAACGACGCTACGTGCTCGGCGTGCTCGTCGACGGTCAGGCCTGCGTAGGCCGAAAATATTCCTCCGGCAAGGACTTCGAACGCAGAATCGTCGCCCTGATAGTGCTTGGTCACTGCCTCACCGAACCAGGTGAGGTCACCTGCAGCGGCGGCCTGATAGGGCTGCTTGGTTGTCAGGGATGGGTCGTCCGCTGCCTGTTGGGCCAGTCGCCGGACCAGGAAGTCCAGCTGGATATAGGCGGGTTTCTCACACCACAGGGTGCCGTCGTTGTCGAATACGGCGATACGCGCCTCGGGTGCGACGAAATCCGGACCGTCAGTGGTGACCCGGGCCACGAAATCCACGATCGCCTTCTTCGTGGTCCCGTTGGTCCAGGAGTCCAGGGTTCCCAATTCAGCCTCCTACAGATTCGATGGTGCCACCACTCGCCGCAAAGTAGTGTCCGGCCAATCCAACGGCTCAACTAGGCGCTGGTATCGGTGCTGTCGCAGTGATCGATGCCTAGGCTGACTCGGCCTTCATCTGATGGAACAGATCGACGTAGTAGGGCAGGCATTCCTGCACCGCTTCCTCCGTGGTGAATGGCGGCTCGTAGCCGAGATCGCGTTGCGCTTTGGCGATCGAGAAGTAGTTGTCCAGGTAGAGCCGTTCCACCGCGGTCGGCTCCAGCATCGGCTTGGGCAGGCCGAATCGAAAATGCAGCCACTCCCAGGCCGACATGAGAAGCCACACGGGGCGGCCGGGCACCCGCAGCTTCGGCCACGGCTGGCCGCACGCCTCAACCACCGGACGTGCGAAGTCGAACATGTTGATCGGCTCGCCGTCATTGATGAAGTAGGCCTGTCCGGGGGCGGTGCCGCCCGGCACCAGGTGTTGTGCGGCGAGGATGAACCCGTGGATCAGATTGTGCACGTAGGAGTTGTCGAGCTTGGTTTTCTTGTTTCCGACCAGCATTTTGACATGCCCTGCCAGCACACTCTCGAACAGCTTGCGGAACATCGTCTGATCGCCACGCCCCCAGATGCCACTGGGCCGGATTGAGCATGTCAACAAGCCCTCCACCCCGTTCTGGGACAGTACGAACTTTTCGGCCACCACTTTGGTCTCGGTATAGAGATCATTGAAACGTTCTGTGTACGGCAGGGTTTCGTTGCCGCCCGAGATGCGCTGGCCGCCCATCACCACACTGTTGGACGCGGTGTAGACGAATCTTTTGACCCCACTTTTCTGCGCGGCGTGGACCAGGTTCTCGGTGCCGCTGACATTGACTGCGAAGCTGCGCTGGCGGTACTCCTCGGTGACCGAGGCGCCGCCCATCAGGTCGATGATCGCCGCGGTGTGAAAGATCGTGTCGACGCCGTCCACCGCGGCGGTGACATCATCGGCGTTGGTGATATCGCCTTGGAATATTTCGAGCCGCGGATGTGCGGGTAGCGGTGAGGGGGCACGGTCGAAGGAGTGCACGTCGTGGCCGCGGTCCAGTAGTTCGGACACCAGGTTGGCTCCGACGAAACCGGAGCCTCCCGTCACGAGGACTCGGCCAAGTTCAGTCGTCAACGATGCATCGCCCATGGGGCGAGCGTAACTGAAACGTGTTTCAATTTCGATAGGCGTTCGTTGAGATGATCTGGCGAATCATCCGCTGTCATCGTCGCGGGCGGTCAGCGCCTGCTCCACCCGTTCGCGGGCTCCGGCTAGATGCTCCTCGCAACGTTTCGCAAGTTGTTCGCCCCGCTCCCACAGCTTCAGCGATGTATCAAGATCTAGCCCGCCGTGCTCTAGCTGTTGTACGACATCGATGAGTTCGTCACGCGCGGCTTCGTAGCCGAGTTCGCCAATAGCCTTCATCGCCGATATCACCCAGCCTCGAGACCGTCGCTGGTCGCCATGAGGGTTCCGTCGGCTAGTCGCACCCGTAGCCGGGTGCCCGCCGGTGCGTCGGCAACAGACTGCAGCACTTGTGCCGCCGCACCCTCGGAAGACGCTGCTGGCTGCCTCTGCACCACCGCGTAGCCGCGGGCCAGCGTGGCTGCCGGTCCGAGAGTCGATAGTCGCGCCGACAGGTGTCCGGTGCGCTGTGATTCGGTGGCCAACAGTCTCGTGATGTCGCGGTAGGCAGCCGTCTGCGCGCGGTGGACCTCCTCGGCGCGTGCCTGGATTGCATCAAGCGGCCTGGCCAGCACCGGCCTGCTGCGGAGCTGGGAAAGGGTGTGCTGTTCGCGGTGCACCCAGCTGCGCAGCGCGCGTGCGCTGCGCCGGCGCAGATCGACTACCAGCGACTGCTCTGAGGAAGCGTCGGGCACAACCCGCTTAGCGGCGTCTGTCGGGGTGGCTGCACGCACGTCGGCGACAAGGTCGCACAGCGGGTTGTCCGGCTCGTGGCCGACCGCGCTGACAATCGGCGTCGTGCACCTGGCGATCTCGCGGCACAGCGTCTCGTCGGAGAACGGCAACAGATCCTCCACACTGCCACCCCCGCGGGCGAGCACGATGACGTCGACCTCCGTATCGGCGTCCAGTGCCCGCAGGGCCTCGACGATCTGAGGTACGGCGTTGGGCCCTTGCACCACCGTGTTGCGTACCGCGAACCGCACTGCGGGCCAGCGACTTCTCGCGACGGCGGTGATGTCGTGTTCGGCGGCCGACGCCCGTCCGGTGATCAGCCCGATAGTTCTGGGCAGGAACGGGATCGGCCGCTTCAGGCGGGGATCGAACAAGCCCTCGGCCTCGAGTAGCCGGCGCAGTCGCTCGATTCGGGCCAACAGCTCACCGATTCCGACCGCCCTGATTTCGCTGACGCGCAGCGAGAAGGTGCCTCGTCCGGTGTAGAAGTTGGGCTTGCCGAAGACGATCACCTGGGTACCCTCAGCCATTTTCACCGGGGCGTTGACCACAAGGTCGCGTGGGCAGGTCAGTGACAGCGACATGTCGGCTGCCGGGTCACGCAGCGTGATGAAGGCAGTGTTCGAACTTGGTCGCAATGTCAGCTGTGCGATTTGGCCTTCCACCCAGATGGTGCCGAGCCTGTCGATCCAACCTGCGACGCGGATGGCCACCGCACGAACGGGGAATGGGTTGTCCGCCGACTGTCCGGGCGCGACCGCGCTCACTTGGCCGACGCGCGGGTGATCCTATTGGCAAGCAGTGTCTGAAACGGAGCGCGCGCCTTGCTGGACTCCTCGTAGGTGAGCAGCGCCTCCAGCTCTCCGATCCGCATCGACGTCAACCGGGCACGCAGTTGGGCGAGCGTTAACTCTTCGTAACCGAGCTCGGCGACGATCTCCGGCAGGGTAGCGGTGCCAACAGCGGATACCGATTCGCCCGAAGGCGCAGAGGCAGGCTTCTCGGGTTCCTCACTGAATAGCGCAAAGCGCCCTTCGGTCAGCCGCTCGCCGTCTCGGACGGGCAAGTCCAACACCTCACCGCCGCCGTCGTCGTCCCCGGTGTCGACCTCGTCGTCGAAGGTCGCCCATTCGGGTTGCCCCTCTTTGACCGGGAATAGCGACCCGAGTGTCTCGTCGCCCCTGTTGACCAGGTCAGCCACATCCTGCTGCATCTTCATCACCAGCTGGGCGATCTGGCTTGCCACGGTCATCGGGTACATGAGGATGGTCTGGGGAAGCTTGCGGGTTTCCTCAAGAGCGGTCACCGCCGCACCTACCAGCAGACGGACCCCATACGGTGCTGTTGCCATGACCTATAGCCTACGGCT
The DNA here is from genome assembly GCA_049608285.1 of Mycobacterium sp. GTDB lineage: Bacteria > Actinomycetota > Actinomycetes > Mycobacteriales > Mycobacteriaceae > Mycobacterium. The sequence continues at coordinate 5,202 of JBMYXJ010000120.1, forward strand.
GGGCGGTTCGGGGTGAGGTCAGTACCCTCGTAGGCATGTCGCCGACTGTCAACATGGGTGTTCCGGGTGCTAGCCACAGCGCTCTGAACTCGGCTGCCGGTGCGGAACCCGGTAAACGGGTTCTGCTGGCCGAACCCCGTGGATACTGCGCTGGCGTCGACCGCGCGGTGGAAACCGTCGAGCGCACACTGGAGAAGCACGGCGCCCCGGTGTACGTGCGCCACGAGATCGTCCACAACCGCCATGTCGTTGAGACGCTGGCCAACGCGGGTGCGGTTTTCGTCGAAGAGACCGATGAGGTGCCCGAGGGTGCGATAGTTGTATTCTCCGCGCACGGTGTCGCACCGACTGTGCACCAGACTGCGGCCGCGCGTGACCTCAACGTCATCGACGCCACTTGTCCGTTGGTTACCAAGGTTCACAACGAGGCCAAGCGGTTTGCTCGCGACGACTACGACATTCTGCTGATCGGTCACGAGGGCCACGAAGAGGTTGTTGGTACCGCTGGGGAAGCCCCGGATCACGTGCAGCTCGTGGACGGTCCGGATGCTGTCGACGACGTCGTCGTCCGCGACCCCAGCAAGATCATCTGGCTGTCCCAGACCACGTTGAGTGTTGATGAGACGATGGAGACCGTGCGGCGGCTGCGTGAGCGCTTCCCGACATTGCAGGATCCGCCCAGCGACGACATCTGCTATGCCACCCAGAACCGTCAGGTCGCGGTCAAGGCCATGGCACCAGAATGCCAACTGGTGATCGTGGTCGGCTCGCGCAACTCCTCCAATTCCGTCCGCCTGGTCGAGGTCGCATTGGGAGCGGGGTCCGATGCCTCGTATTTGGTGGACTACGCCGAGGACATTGAGCCGCGGTGGCTGGAGGGCGTGACGACGGTGGGCGTCACCTCCGGTGCGTCGGTCCCCGAGGTGCTGGTGCGCGGGGTCCTGGAGCGGTTGGCCGAGTACGGCTTTGACGTCGTGCAGCCAGTCACCACGGCCAATGAGACGTTGGTATTCGCCTTGCCTCGAGAGATTCGGCCGGCGCGGCGTTAGTCCCGCGGCTCACTTATATATCGGTTATCGGTCGTAGTCCCACCGGTCGGCCTCGGTATTGGGCTGGCCGCGCTGCCGGGTCCGGTATTCCGACTGGTCGTCGACGTCGTCTGCGCCGCGGTAACGCGCGCGTGAGATTGGGTGGTGCGATCCGCTTCCTACGGGAGCATGCGGTTCCACCGGCTCGTAACCCTCGTAGCCCTCATAGCGGCCGCGCGGTTGCCGCCGCTCGCGGCGCTCGGCCCGGTCGCGGGTTTCGCGGCGTTCGCTTGGCGGGACGCCTCGACGGGCGTCCCGTTCCGTTGATGCACGAGAACGACGGTGCGGCTCGGCACCGGGCGTCGCGTCGGGCCGGGGGCGGCGTGGGCGGGAACGATATGCATCCAGGGCCGGGTCAGTGACCTCTGCGTTGGGCGGACGCGCATGCCGCGAACGGGACGGGGCCCCGGCGCGCGTGGCGGGCTGGCGGCCGCGCGCCGCCCGGGAGGACCGGCCAGGGCTAGGTTTGGGTGCGCCACTGGGGCGCCGGTCGACCGAATGACGACGTCGTGGCTCTCGCGTGGCGGAATCGGAGGCCGACTCCCTGCCCAGCAGTGCGGACAACTTCGTCGTGAGCCATCCGGGGGTGGCGTTTGCCTCGTCCGCGACCGGTGTGCTGTCTTGAGCCGTGGCGCCCAGGTACCAGCGGATTGCGCCGATCAGCAGCACGGCCGCCGAGGTGAAGAACATCAGCGGAAACCGCTCGATCAACGGGTACCCGCAGTTGATCAGGATGTCTTTGATGCCGTCGATCTCGGAGAAGTACATCAAGTAATAGGCACCGGGCACCATCACGAACAGGATCAGGGGCGGCTGGATGACCGCGGTGAACACCGCGGCCTGCCGTACTGCCAGCACCGCCGCCAGGCAGCCGAGCGCATACAGCACGGCGAATATTCCGGTCAGCTCCTTGCCGCCGGAGCCCAGGTCGAAGGCGAAGCCGATCGCCGATGTGACGACTGCAATGAGGACCGCACCCCACCATGGAACTCCCGGGAAGTTGGGGTGCATGGAGCGGTGATCGGCCGGTATCGACGGCCGCGCGCTCTGTCCTGACACAGGTCGACCGTACCGGCTCTCATCCCAAGACGCCGCCAGCGCGCGATG
>JBMYXJ010000121.1:0-7383 GCA_049608285.1 Mycobacterium sp.
TCAGCTGCTGTGGTATCGGAAGTCCGTGGCCGCCGCGGCAGGCGTAGATCCAACGAGCCCGACGTTTACGTGGGACGAGATGCTGAAAGCCGCTGTCGAGCAGAACAAGAATGTCGCCGAACAGGGCGCCCGCTACGAGGGCTACATGGTGTGGATCAACGCATTGGTTCTCTCCGCCGGAGGTGAAATCCTGCAGAACCCCACCGCTGGTCGTAAAGCCACCCCTGCACTCAACAGCCCGGCCGGGAAGAAGGCCGCTGCGATCGTCGGCAATCTGGCCCGTTCGCGCGCCGCCGCGGTGGACCTTTCCAACGCAAAGGAGGAGCAGGCACGCGCTAACTTCCAATCGGCTCAAGGCGGGTTCATGCTGAATTGGCCATACGTGCTCGCGGCCGCACGCGGGGCAGCAGAAGATGGCTCCCTGGATCAGGCCGTCGTCGATGACATCGGCTGGGCCCGGTACCCGCGGGTATTCGCCGACCGGCCGAGCGCACCTCCGCTGGGCGGAGCCAACTTGGGTGTCGGGGCTTACTCACAGCACCCTGACGAGGCGGTCGCGCTCATCGAGTGTGTCAACGCCGAACCCAAGGCCACGCAGTACATGCTCGACGAGGGTGAGCCCTCTCCGTATGCGGCATCCTACGACAACCCAGAGATCCGATCGGAGTACGCCAACGCCGACTTGATCCGCGAATCGATAGCCGAGGCGGGCCCCCGCCCGTTGACTCCGTTCTACGTCGACGTCGCCACCTCGATCATCCAGACCTGGCACCCGCCGGATTCGGTGACCCAGCAAACCCCCGAGGAGACCGATCAATTCATCGCTGACGTGCTGGCGGGAAGGCGGCTGCTGTGACGACGGTCCAAAGTGCACCCATTCAGAAGGAACCTGGAAAGCCGGCTTCCAGTGCGCGGATCCGCGGCGAGCGACGACTCGGCTTGTACCTAACGTTGCCCTCGTATGTTGTGATGTTGCTCGTTACCGCATACCCGCTGGGCTACGCATTGGTGTTGTCGCTGCACAACTTCCGACTCACCGACCCCCAGGGCCGTAGCTTCGTCGGGCTGAGCAACTACCTGGTCATCCTGTCCGATCCGATATGGTGGAACGACTTCGTCACCACGCTGGCGATCACAGTGGTCACGGTGGCTGCCGAGCTGCTGCTCGGGTTCTGGTTCGCGTTCGTAATGCTACGGATCATCCGCGGCCGCGGGCCTCTGCGGACGGCGATTCTGATTCCGTATGGAATCGTCACAGTGGTCTCGGCGTTCATCTGGCGCTACGCATTCGCCGTCGACTCCGGCTTTGTCAACCAGTGGCTCAACATCTCCGGCTTCGACTGGTTCGGCGACCGTTGGTCGGCGATATTCGTTATTTGCCTGTCCGAGATCTGGAAGACCACACCGTTCATCTCGCTGCTGCTACTCGCAGGTTTGGTGCAGGTGCCCGAGGACATTCAGGAGGCCGCGAAAGTCGACGGTGCCACCGCCTGGCAGCGACTCTGGAAGGTGATCCTGCCCAACATGAAAGCCGCCATCATGGTGGCACTGCTGTTCCGCACGCTGGATGCCTGGCGCATATTCGACAACCCCTATGTGATGACCAACGGCGCCAACAACACCGAGACAATCTCTTTCCTGGCCTACCGCCAGAACGTGACTCTGGTCAATCTCGGTATGGGATCGGCGGTCTCGGTGCTGCTGTTCCTTACCGTTGCCGTCATCGCGTGGATCTTTATCAAGGTCTTCAAAACCGACCTCTCGCAAGTCAGGGGTGACCAGTGACCAGTGCAAAGTCCGGCAAGTGGTGGACGATCGGCGGAATCGTCATCGTCGCGTACAGCTTCTTCCCACTGCTGTGGATGACCAGCCTGGCCTTCAAGCCGCCGTCAGATATCGTCTCGGGCAGTCCCCAATTCTGGCCCACGACGTTCACGCTGGAAAACTTCGCCCAGATCTTCAGCCAGACGTTGTTCACCCGGGCGCTGATCAACTCGCTCGGGATCGCGATATTGGCCACCACAGTTTCGGTGATAATCGCGATGTTCGCCGCCTATGCCATTGCGCGGCTGGAGTTCCGGGGCAAGACGGTACTGCTGTCGCTGGCATTGGGCATCGCGATGTTTCCGCAGGCGGCCCTGGTTGGCCCGTTGTTCGACATGTGGCGGGGACTGGGGATATACGACACGTGGATCGGCCTGATCATCCCCTACCTGACGTTCGCCTTGCCACTGTCGATCTGGACGATGTCGGCGTTCTTCCGTCAGATCCCTTGGGAGATGGAGCATGCCGCTCAGGTAGATGGCGCCACGCGGTGGCAGGCCTTCCGTAAGGTGATCGTGCCGTTGGCGGCCCCCGGGGTAGTCACCACAGCGATATTGACGTTCTTCTTTTGCTGGAACGACTTCCTGTTCGCCATCTCGCTGACGTCCACTGACAGTGCTCGCACGGTACCGGCAGCGTTGGCGTTCTTCCAGGGCGCATCCTATTTCGAGTCGCCGGTGCCCTACATCATGGCCGCATCGGTGATCGTGACGATCCCTGTCGTCATCTTGGTCCTCATTTTCCAACGGCGCATCGTCGCCGGTCTGACATCTGGAGCAGTGAAGGGATAAACCCATGGCAGCTATCACAATGAAAAACATCGTCAAGAAGTACGACGACGACTTCCCTGCAGTCAGCGACGTAAGCCTCGACATCGCCGATGGTGAGTTCATGATCCTCGTCGGCCCGTCAGGCTGCGGGAAATCGACGCTGCTGCGCATGATCGTCGGCCTGGAAGACGTCACCTCGGGCGACATATTCATCGGCGACGACCGGGTCAACGACTGGGCGCCACGAGATCGCAACCTGGCGATGGTGTTCCAGAATTACGCGCTCTACCCACACCTGAGCGTGTTCGAGAACATCGCGTTCCCGCTTCGTTTATCTGGCAAGCACTCCGACGACGAGATTCGCAAGCTTGTTTCCGAAGCCGCCAATACCCTGGAGCTTGGAGAACATCTCGACCGCAAGCCGGCCAACCTTTCCGGCGGGCAACGCCAGCGTGTGGCGATGGGACGCGCGATCGTTCGGCAGGCCGATGCGTTCCTGTTCGACGAGCCGTTGAGCAACCTCGACGCCAAGCTGCGGGGCCAGATGCGTACCGAGATCTTTCGTCTGCAGCGGCGCCTCGGCGTCACGACTGTCTACGTCACCCACGACCAGACCGAGGCGATGACTCTCGGCGACCGGGTAGCGGTCTTGAAGAAGGGTTTACTTCAACAGGTAGCGAGCCCGCGCGAACTCTACGACCAGCCGGTGAACCTGTTCGTCGCCGGCTTCATCGGGTCACCGTCGATGAACTTCGTGCCCGCGCGCGTGCGCGGCAACGAGATCGACCTGCCGTTCGTGACGATCCCGATGCGCGACGAATGGCGCGAGGCCTTGGCGGGCGCAACGGACGGCGCAGTTTGTATCGCCGGGATTCGGCCGGGCGCATTCGAGGATGCGGAATTCGTCGATATCGACAAGCGTTCGCACGGAGTCACTTTCGATGCCACCATCGACGTCACTGAGTGGCTGGGCAATGAACAGTACGCCTTTGTGCCGTTCGAAACGTCACCAGAGATCGGCGGACAACTGGCCGAGCTCGCCAAGGACCTCGACAGTGAGCGGCTACGCTCGCAGCTGTGCGTGGAGCTGGATCCGCAGAGCAGAGTGCGCATGGGCGATGCCGCCACCTTGTGGCTGGACGCTGAACGTTTGCATCTGTTCGACCCGCAATCCGGCGACAACCTCACGCGGGCAGCCAAATCCAGCGGGCGGCACGCCGCGGCCAGCGGATGATCCGTTGCCTGGCGGCGAGAGGCCGCGGATTCGGAATCAATTTCTGTCTGGTTCCTGCTTCCCCTTGACGAGGCGACCGTCTTTGATGATCGCGGTGAATGCCTCCTCAGGCCGGGTGATCAGCGAGATGTCGGCCAGGGGGTCGCCGTCGACGAGAATCAGGTCGGCGAGGGCGCCTTCGGCGACTACACCGAGCCGGCCGGGGTAGGGATTGCGCGGTCCGGACATGGCGAGCAGTTCGGCGTTGCGGATCGTTGCCTGCTGCAGCGTTTCGGCTGGGCTGAACCAGCGGGTGAGTTTTGCCAGCTGGGCGCCGTGTCGGGCGGCCAGTTTGGCGTCGAACAGCGTGTCGGTCCCGAACGCAACCTTGACATGGTGCTTCTTGGCCAAGTTGTAGGCGACTTCGGTGCCATCGGCCACCTGCAGGAACTTGGCGCGGTTCGCCTGGGGCAGCGGAATCGTGTCCTCGTCGTCGAGGAACGGCTGTAAGCACCACCAGATGTCCTTTTCGGCCAGTAGTGCGACAGTGGGCTCGTCGATCAGGTGGCCATGCTCGATGCAACGGACGCCGGCAGCCACGGCCGCCCGGATCGCCCTGGGTGTGTAGGCGTGCACGGTGACATAGGTGCCCCAGTTCTCCGCGGCCTGCACTGCCGCCCGCATCTCCGTTTCGGTGTACTGAGCGACGTCGATTGGGTCGTAGGTCGATGCGCAGCCGCCACCGGCCATGAGCTTGAGTTGGGAGGCCCCGCGCCGCAACATCTCACGCGCGCCGCGAAGCACCTCGGCTTCGCCATCGGCGATGACCGCTGCACCGATGATCTCGGTGTAGCTCAGATGGCCCGCCACGCCGCGAGGCACCTCGTTGAGCAACCGGAAGTCACCGTGGCCGCCGCTCTGCGAGATGAAGCCGCCTGCGGGGAATATGCGCGGTCCCGGGATCGCGCCCTCGTCGATGGCCTGCTTGATGCCCAACACCGGACCGCCGAGATCGCGGACGGTGGTGAACCCACGCATCAGCGTATCCCCAGCGCTCACCACCGCCTTGGCGAACACGTAGCCGAGCTCGCTGTGCAGTGCAGTGTCGGTCGGGATGGTGGCAAACATCATGTGCCAGTGCGCGTCGATCAGCCCCGGGATCAGGGTCTTGCCGGTCCCGTCGATCTTGGGGCCCGGCAGCTCCGAAGAGCCCGCAGGTGCCAGCGACGCGACCAGCCCGTCCCGGATCGTGACGTGCATCGGCCCGCTGATTCGACCCCCAACGCTGTCAAAGACATTGACGTTGGAGATGACCAATGGCGCGGATTCCATCTCTGACTCCTCATTCGGCGTGCCCGTCGAATGTAGCGATCCGAAGTCGCTCATGCTGACTGAATCGATGGCACCGGTTGCCGTTCCTGACCACCTCATCTGATGTGGCGGCCGGCTCATTCGACGTTCGGCAGCCCTGTCGCTGGATTGCTTGAGAGCCGTGCAATCTCGGCGGCACCGGGCAGCAATGATGCGCAATCCGAGCCGGAGCAACGACGACTATCTTGCGACCAAGAAGCCTAAAGAGACGTGAACACGGATAGAATCTCTATAATTCTCCGCAAATGCGGCTCTAGAGGGAGGGTGACCGTGCCGGCGATTCGAATCAAGGATGCGGCGATGCTGCTCGGGGTCAGCGACGACACCGTGCGCCGATGGGTAGACAGCGGCAGCCTGACCTGCTCCAAGGATGAATCCGGGCGCAAGGTGATTGCTGGCGACGCACTGGCCGAATTCGCTCGCGGGAACGCCTCACCCCCGCCGAACCCGGTGGGAGTCGCCAGCTCGGCACGCAACCGCTTGGTCGGCCTGGTCACCAAAGTGAAAGCCGATCACGTGATGACCGAAGTGCAGATGCAGTGCGGGCCGTTCACCATCGTCTCACTGATGAGCACCGAGTCAGCCACCGAGCTCGGCCTCGAGCCAGGGGTCGTCGCGGTGGCCGTGGTAAAGGCCACGACCGTAATCGTTGACACGCCGGCACGAACGTCGTGAGATCGCCCCTCGGGCCCGCATTAGCCGTGTTGAGTGTCGCGGCACCGCTGGCCGGTTGTTCCTCGCCGCAATATCAGGAAATCACCGTGTTCGCCGCAGCGTCGCTGCAACCAGCCTTTTCCGAAATAGGTAACCAGTTCGAAAAGGATTACCCTGGAACGAAAATCATCTTCAACTTTGCCGGCTCGACCGACCTCGTCACACAGTTAAAGCATGGCGCCCCCGCTGATGTTTTCGCCTCCGCCGACACGACGAACATGACCACGGCCGTCAATGCCGGACTGACTGCGGGCGAGCCAGTCAACTTCGCGTCCAACACACTGACCATCGTCACTCCGCCTGGAAATGCGCTAAACATCAACACTTTTGCCGACCTGGCCGCCCCCGGAACGCTGGTGGTGGTCTGCGCGCCCCAGGTACCGTGCGGTGCGGCCACAGAGAAGCTCGAACAGGCCACCGGCGTGAGACTGACTCCGGTGAGCGAAGAGTCGGCGGTGATCGATGTGCTGGGCAAGATCACCTCCGGGCAGGCCGACGCCGGGCTGGTCTACATAACCGACGCCTCAAGGGCCGGGAGCAGGGTCGAATCAATCCCGGTCCCGGAGTCCAGCAGTGCGGTGAACACCTACCCGATAGCCGTTCTGGCGGAATCGGCCAACCCGTCTTCAGCCCACAAGTTCGTCGAGCTCGTCACTGCCCCGCGGGGTCAGACAGTCTTGACGGCTGCGGGTTTCGGGGCGCCGTGACCACGGCACGACGGGCCGACGGGCTGATCCAGGTCGCAGTGCCGACCTGGATCTATTTACCCGCGGCGGTGGGGACGCTGTTCGTCATCGCACCGCTGATCGCGATGCTGTTCGCCGTCGACTGGGCACACTTCATTCCACTGATCACCTCCGAATCCTCGCGTGCTGCACTGATCTTGAGCCTCAAGACGGCGACTGCCAGCACCCTGGTGTGCGGGCTCATCGGCATTCCGATGGCCCTTGTCCTGACCCGCGGTGACTTCCCCGGGCTGGGCGTTCTGCGCGCCCTGGTCCTGCTGCCGCTTGTGCTGCCGCCGGTAGTCGGCGGAATCGCCCTGCTGTACACCTTCGGCCGGCAAGGGCTGCTCGGCCATCAACTCGACCTGATGGGTATCCGGATCGCCTTCTCCACGGCCGCAGTGGTGCTGGCACAGTCCTTCGTGTCCCTGCCCTTTCTGGTGCTGAGCCTCGAAGGCGCACTGCGATCGGCTGGAGCCGGCTACGAACACATCGCCGCGACACTAGGCGCCCGGCCCAGCACCGTGCTGCGGACCGTCACGGTGCCGCTCGTGCTCCCGGGGCTGATATCGGGTGCGGTGTTGGCGTTCGCACGGTCGCTCGGCGAATTCGGCGCCACGCTGACATTCGCCGGCTCCCTACAGGGTGTTACCCGGACGCTGCCGTTGGAGATCTACCTGCAGCGCGAAAGCGATGCCGACGCTGCCGTCGCACTATCGTTGGTACTTGTCGTCGTGGCCGCCGTGATCGTGATCGCCTCAGCCCG
>JBMYXJ010000122.1:0-7344 GCA_049608285.1 Mycobacterium sp.
ACAGCTGCACTCCGCCCACCTCGACGCGGTCGCCACCCTCGGCAAAAGGCAACAGCAACGCCAGAACCAGGAACGGCGCCTCGATCAGCATTCGCGGCAGAACCCACCGCAGCGGAATGCCCGCCAGCCGCCACACAGTCACCACGATCAGCGCGTAGCCCGCGAACGGCCAGAACATCTCTTTTGGGGTAGCGACCACGGCCAGCACGAAGACCAGCAGGCAGACGATCTTGACCTCGGCCGGCGCCCGGTGCACCGCGGAGTCGCCATGGCGGTACAGCGGGTGCGCCCCAGCGCCCACGCCTAACGCTCACTCGGCTGGACGGCTGGTTCGTCAATGCGGCGTGCCCTGACGATGAGCCAGAAGCCGCCGAGTGCGACAACGACGGTGACCAGCACGCCGATGACACCTGCGATCCCACCCATGCCTTCCCGCCCACCGACTGCATAATCGGCCAGCGGTGAATCGGCGAGGTGATGTTCCTCGGCGTGCTGGGCGATGCAATCACCGGTCAGCACCTCCCCGGCTGCGGTCTCGGCGACTTCGCAACCGTGCAGAGTGGTCGAATCCAGACCGTCCGGACTCGCACTGGCAAAATACGACACCGCGCCGGCGATGACGAGCGTGGCCACGGCAAAGATTGCCCAGAACGACCAGGGGCGCCTCACAGGGCAACCTCAGCGCGCTGGCGTCGCAACAGGTACACCAGATCGGGTCGAGCGCGCACCACCGCCATGACCGTGACCGCGGTGATGACGCCCTCGCCCACCCCGATGAGCACGTGCGTGAGCAACATATAGCCCAGGACTACCCCCAAGGAGGACGGAGCCACTCCGCCGATCGCGTACTCAAGCACGAATCCCATTGCCGCGCACACTGTTCCGATGAGTCCCGCAAGGAAGGCAATCAATCCGATGGCCCGCACCGGCGGACCCTCAGACCCGCGGCGCACCACCGAGCGCCGCGCCGCCGAATACAAGGCCACCGCGACGCCGTAACCGGCAGCCACACCGATGATCGCAATGTTGACGATGTTGGTTCCCAGCGCGGTGACGCCGCCATCGGCAAACAGCAGGGACTGCACCACCAAGACGATCGCCACACACAACGCGCCGGTGTACGGACCGACCAGGATTGCCGCCAGCGCCCCACCGAGCAGGTGACCGCTCACCCCGGGCAAAATCGGGAAGTTGACCATCTGAACCGCGAAGATGAAGGCGGCCACCAGACCCGCAAGCGGTACCGTCCGCTCGTCGAGCTCGGTGCGCGCCTTCCACACGCATATCCCCAACGCGACCATCGCGATTACCCCGAACATCACCGACGTCGGCGCGTCGACGATGCCGTCGCTCATGTGCATGGCGACATGCTGGACGCTCACCCACGGGAGCCTATTCGTTCAGCCAGTCATGTGTCCAGCTGATCAGATGGACAGTTTATTGGCGGTCAGTCACCGCGCGATTCGGCGTGGCGGGCACCGATCCAGTGCAGCAAATCATGCACGATCTCGTCATCCAACCGATAGCTGACCGAGCGGCCGATGCGGGTGCTCGTCACCCAGCCCTGCGCACGCAGCACTCGAAGTGCCTGCGAAACAGCATTTTCCGACCGACCGAGCGCGGCGGCGAGGTCACTGACGCAGATCCCTGGCGCCCGATGCAAGCTCAGCAGGATTTCCAGCCGGTGAGGATCCGATACCAGGTCAAAGCGCTGAGCCCAGCCGGCAGTGTCCACGTCGGACAGCGCCGACGAGGCCAGCTCGATCACCGACTGATCCTCCACACTGCCAAATGTAGTCCTGTACACACTGTCGTGTGCCTACACGCCCTATGGTCGCTCTACAGCGGCGTGACGTACGCGGAGCAGACCCCACCGTCGACAAGGAACGACGACGCGGTGATGAACGACGCATCGTCGCTGGCCAGAAAAGCCACCGCCGCCGCGAGCTCCTCCGGTTCGGCGAATCTACCCAGCGGCACGTGCACCAGCCTGCGGGCAGCGCGTTCGGGGTCCTTGGCGAATAGCTCCTTGAGCAGTGGCGTGTTCACCGGCCCCGGGCACAACGCATTGACACGAATACCCTGTCGGGCGAACTGCACACCGAGCTCCCGTGACATCGCAAGTACGCCGCCCTTCGACGCGGTGTAAGAGATCTGGGACGTCGCCGATCCCACTACCGCCACGAACGAGGCGGTGTTGATGATCGAACCCTTCTCTTGCGGAACCATATGGCGCAGTGCGGCTTTGCAGCACAGGAATACCGACTTGAGGTTGACGTCTTGCACCCGCTCCCAGGCGTCGATTCCGGTGTTCTCGACCAGATCGTCCTCCGGCGGACTGATACCGGCATTGTTGAACGCGATGTCGACCCCGCCGTGCACCTCGACGGCGGTGTCGAACAACCGATCCACCGCGACCTGATCCGAGACGTCGACCTGCACGAAGGTCACGTTCAGGTCGGCGGCGACGGACTCACCGGTGGTCGAGTCGACGTCCCCGATGACGACGATGGCGCCTTCGGCCTGCATCCGCTTGGCCGTCGCCAAACCGATCCCGCTGGCGCCCCCGGTGATTACCGCGACCTTGCCGGAAAGGCGTTGGGTCAGATCCATCAGGGTGTCTCCTGTTCCGCTTGGACGGCGATGAATACATTCTTTGTTTCGGTGAACGACAGTGCCGCGTCCGCTCCAAGTTCGCGCCCGAGCCCGGACTGTTTGAAGCCGCCAAAGGGCGTGCTGTAGCGGACCGAGGAGTGCGAATTGACTGACAAGTTGCCAGCTTCCACGGCGCGCGACACCCGCAGCGCCCGCGACAGGTCATTGGTCCAGATCGATCCGGACAGCCCGTAGACCGTGTCGTTGGCCAGCTCGATGGCATCGGCTTCGTCCTCGAACGGCAGCACTGCCACGACCGGTCCGAAGATTTCCTCGGTCACGGTGCGGTCGGTGCGCTGCGGTGTCAGCACGGTCGGAGGGAACCAGAACCCTGGACCGACGGGGGCATTCCCGCGAAAAGCAATCGGCGCGTCGTCAGGCACGAACGAGGCCACTGTGTCTCGGTGTGCACTGGAGACCAGCGGACCCATTTCGGTTCCGTCCGAGCGGGGATCACCCACCACGACGTCCTTCACCGCGGGTTCGAAAAGTTCCATGAACCTGTCGTAGACGTTGCGCTGCACCAAGATCCGGCTTCGGGCACAACAGTCCTGCCCGGCGTTGTCGAAAACCCCGTAGGGCGCCGTAGCCGCCGCCCGCTCCAGATCGCAGTCATCGAAAATGATGTTGGCGCTCTTGCCGCCCAATTCCAGCGTGACGCGTTTAACCCGTTCCGCGGCACCCGACATCACCAGCTTGCCCACCTCGGTGGACCCGGTGAACACGATCTTGTTGACGCCTGGATGGCTAACGAACCGCTGACCGACCACCGAGCCTTTGCCGGGCAGCACACAGAACAGGTCGGCGGGCAGCCCCGCCTCTATCGCGAGCTCCCCGAGCCGGATCGTGGTCAGCGGAGTCCACTCCGCGGGCTTGACCAACACCGCGTTGCCCGCCGCGAGCGCGGGGGCGAACCCCCAGGAGGCGATGGGCATCGGGAAGTTCCACGGGGCGATGACGCCGACCACGCCCAGTGGTTCGTTGAATGTGACGTCCCATCCGCCCGCAACCGGAATCTGCTTACCGGAGAACCGTTCGGGGGTGGCGGAGTAATACTGGAGAACGTCGCGCACATGTCCGGCCTCCCACCGCGCGTTCCCGATCGGATGCCCGGAGTTGGCGACTTCGAGTTCGGCCAGTTCTTCGATGTGGGCATCCACGACCGTCGCGAATGCCCGCAGAGCGGCAGCACGGTCAGCGGGATCCAACCGGGCCCAGAGGCGTTGGGCTGACGTGGCTCGCTCGACTGCGTCGTCGACTGCGGCTAAATCGGTCTGCTCGATCGTGCGCAACCGCTTCTCGGTCGCGGGGTTGATCACTTCGCTCGCAGTCACTTGTTCACTTTCTGGGCAATCTGGGTCTTTCCGGTCATATACCGATTCGCCGCACCCACCAAGCCTGCGAATAGCCGAAGATCGTCAAGACACTCCTCTGGATGCCACTGCACTGCCACCACCCAGCTGTGTGGATACCGGGACGGGTCGATCTCCACGGCTTCGACCACACCATCGGCGTCGGATGCGCTGACGATCAGCCCTTCACCAAGGCAGTCGATGGCCTGGTGGTGATAGCACTGGACCTCGGTGGTCGGTCCGACGAGAGCCGCCACCCGGGTACCGGGCACGGTCGCGACCGCCGATGTGGTGAACACTGCATCGCCCTGCCGGTGACGTGTATGTCCAAGGACGTCGGGCAGGTGCTGGTGCAGCGTGCCACCGAGCGCCACATTGAGCACCTGGGCGCCGCGACAGATACCCAGCACCGGCATTCCCCGGCGCAACCCCTCCTGCACAAGTGCAAATTCGAAGGCATCCCGAATGCGGTTGTCGGCGACGGGCTCATCGGTTGCCGGATGACGAGTGACTCCGTATCCGGCAGGGTCGACGTCACGGCCTCCGGTGACGATCAGACCGTCGATGCCGTCGAGCACACGCCCGGCGATGCCTGCGTCTACCGGCTGCGGCGGCAGCAGCACCGAAATACCGCCGGCGCGTCCGACCCCTTCGAAGTACATGGCGGGCAAGAAGCTGGCGCGCACATCCCATACTCCGGTCTGAGCAGGCTGCAGATAGGTGGTCAGCCCGATCAGCGCCCTTACGGCGCCCGCATCAGAGCCGTTCGAAGCCACGCCGCCGCTCCCAATCGGTCACCGCACCGTTGAACGCCGTGAGTTCCACGCGCGCGGTGTTCAGATAGTGATCAACGACGTCGTCTCCGAACGCCTCCCGCGCGATCTGCGAGTTGTCGAACAACTCGACGGCTTCGGCTAGCGTCGTCGGCAGCCGCTCGGCACCGCCGGTATATGCATTTCCCCGCGAGGCCGGGGGAAGCTCGAGTTTCTGCTCGATGCCGTGAAGTCCGCCGGCGATCAGCGCCGACACCGCCAAATACTGGTTGACATCGCCACCGGGCGCGCGGCATTCCACCCGCATACCGTGGCCGCGGCCGACCACCCGCATCGCGCAGGTCCGGTTGTCCACTCCCCAGGCGACGGCAGTCGGCGCGAAGCTGCCATGTACATAACGCTTGTACGAGTTGATATTCGGTGCGTAGAACAGCGTCAACTCCCGCAGCGTGGCCAGCTGGCCGGCGACGAAGTGACGGAACATCGCCGACATTCCCAACTCGTCGTCGGCATCGGCAAAAACCGCCGACCCGTCGTCCCCGCGCAACGAAATGTGGATATGGCAGCTGTTGCCTTCACGTTCATCGAACTTCGCCATGAATGTCAGGCTCTTGGCGTGCTGATCTGCGATCTCTTTGGCACCGTTCTTGTAGATCGTGTGGTTATCGCAAGTGACTCGGGCGTGGTCGTAGCGGAATGCGATCTCCTGCTGACCGAGATTGCACTCCCCCTTGACACCTTCGCAATACATGCCCGCACCATCCATACCGAGGCGGATGTCACGCAGCAATGGCTCCATACGGGTCGAGGCATGCATGGCATAGTCCACGTTGTAGTCGGTTGCCGGCGTCAGGTCGCGGTAGCCGGCCTGCCAGGCCGACCGGAAGCTGTCGTCGAACACCATGAACTCCAGCTCGGTGCCGACGTAGGGGACCAATCCGCGGGCCGCGAGCCGATCGAGCTGACGGTTCAGAATGCTGCGTGGCGCCTGATTGACTGGCCGGCCGTCGGTCCATGACAGGTCTGCCATCACCATCGCGGTACCGGGTAGCCAGGGCAGTAGGCGCAGCGTGGTGAAGTCCGGTGTCATCACCATGTCGCCGTAGCCGGTCTCCCAGCTGGAGATGGCATACCCCTCGACGGTATTCATGTCGACGTCAACGGCAAGCAGATAATTGCAGCACTCTGCACCGTGCTCAGCGACATCCTCGACGAACAGTCGCGCCGAGATCCGCTTGCCGGTCAGCCGGCCTTGCATGTCACAAAAGGCGACGATCACGGTATCGACGGCGCCGGAGGCGACCTGGCCCTCCAGCGCAGACTTCGACAGCATGCCCGGTGTGCCCATCGGTGCTCTCCCCTCGTCGCGCGACCTACTCCCAGGCTTTCACAAATTGCCGTCTTTGAAGGCAGGACACCAGACCAATACCGAAGGCCGCCTTCCGTTGCCCGCGCTCAGCCACCGCAAGGGCCCCGACCTCGGCCGTCGGCCGGCTGGCGGTCCACCGCAAAAGCGTTTGTGGACAACCGATTTCACGGCTACGGGCCACGGGTCACGGGCCAGCACGAAGACAAAGCCAGGCTGCGGAAGCGCAGCATTTCTGCCTCAGCTTCGTTGGGCGGCTCCGGCACGACACCGATGAGCCAGCCGGGTCAGCTCCTGGGCGCTACCAGGTGCTGCTACGCATCACGATCTCGGCTGCCAGTTGAGCGGTCGCGTCGACGTCGTTACGTCTGCCCAGCAGCTCGACGACCCGGTAGTCCCCATAGACAAATCGCTGACTGGCCTTGGCGACCGCCCCCGCAGCATTTGTGCTGACCAGCGCCGTAGTATTCAGCTCGACCGGCGGGCAATTCTCGTTACGGATCACGCCTGCGAGATCGGCCACCCGCGGATGCCCGCGATCGACTGCCACCAGCCCAGTGAACCGGTCAAGCCGGGTCGCGGCCAGCTCCCACGCCAATTCCGCGCCGAGCCGGTCACCGACCAGCAGCGCCCAACCGATATCGAGCTCATCGAGAATCCCCACGACTGTCTTGGCCGTCACCCGTGGGTCTGGGCCGACGATGACAGTCTTCAGCGAAGCAGTGTGCAGACGCTCACACACGCCTGCGTACGCGGCGGGCGCCTGCTGCGCCGCGGGGAGCAACACCACGACCGCCCCCGTGTCCGGACCGGCCACCTCGACGGCTACGTCGAAGCCGTCGACGGTGATCGTTGACATGGGCATTGGTTCACGCTACATCCAGCAGCCGCGTCGGGCAGGTTTCGCGATCTGGGCCCAGCTACTCAGGCTGCTTCCGCCCGTGCGGCCTGCTTTCCGGTGATCTCGAAAAATATCTGCGGCAGAACACTTTTGACAGGTATAGACGGGTCATCGGTGGGGAATGCGATGGCGAATACCGCCATCGATCCAACGTTCTCGAAAGAGAAGTACACGCTGCTTTCCTCGCCAGCGAGATACATCGTCTGCCGGTAGACCAGCGCATCCTCGCGGGGTGCCTGCAGCCGGGTGGTGGTGACCGGTATGCCAACCGTGTTCTTGGTCACCTACAATGTCCCG